>JAATEW010000207.1 GCA_015655535.1 Hyphomicrobiales bacterium
AGGCATAGGCGCCGGGATCGATGACCTCGCTCGGGCCATGCACGTCCTGCGGCTGGAAACGCGAGGCGGGGTCCGGCACATGGAGCCCATCCGGCAGGACGAATTGATAGAGGCTTCCGGCCCGCGCTTCAGCCACGGCAAACTCATGCCAGCCGCCGCCCTGCGGCTGCATCGGATGAAGGTCGCCGCCGTCGATCTTGAGGCTCACGTGATCGTGTTTCGGAGCCCAAAGGCGAAAGCGCGTACCAGCTTCGGTTATTTCGGCACCGAAGGTCATTTTATGGCTGCGTCGCAAGTCGGGCGTCCGGGCTGGCTAAGCCGAAGAAAGGAAATGATGAAGAAAGAGAACCACTGCAAACACACCCGCAGCAGTGAAGTTCCACACCGTCACCAAAGGGTCATGCAAATAGCCTCAGCCTGGGATTGCGCGTGTTGAGATCGGCATCGCCCTGGCCTATCTGTGATCCGGCCCAGAGGCGCGGAACGTGGCGTTTTAATTACAAGTGTAATGCATTGACGCTGTGCTTTTGCGGCGGACCTCGCTTAAATGGATGAGCCGTTCAAAAGAAGCCGGCGCGCATCCGGCCTGGAGATCTTCATGGCAACAACCGTCATTCAACATGTGGTCGCGCGTCTGCATGCGATCGGGATCGATGATGTCTTCGGCGTTCCGGGCGACTTTTCCTTTCCGGTGTCGGATGCGGTGATCGAACATCCAGAAATGCGCTGGATCGGCTGCTGCAACGAACTCAACGCGGCCTATGCCGCCGATGGCTATGCGCGCATCAAGGGCGTCGGCGCGCTTTCGACCACTTATGGCGTCGGCGAACTCAGCGCGCTCGCGGGCGTGGCCGGCTGCTATGCCGAACATCTGCCGGTCTTTCATCTTGTCGGCACGCCGAATATGTCGGTGCAGGCGTCACGCGCGCTGATGCACCATACATTCGCCAATGGCGAATATGACCAGTTCAGGCGCATGAGCGAGCCGGTGGTCTGCGCCCATGCCGTGATGACGCCGCAAAATGCCGCTTATGAGACCGAGCGGCTCATCTTCGAGGCGCTCTATCATCGCCGCCCGGTCTATATGGCTTTTCCCGCCGATCTCGCCGCCCAGCCGATCTTGGGCGCCGACGAGCCCTTGCGCGCGGTTCACAGCGATCCCGTCGCGCTCGAAGCGGCGACCGAAGCCATCGTCGCAGCTTTGGACAAGGCACAGACGGCCTGTCTCCTCATCGGGAAGCTGGTGGAACGCGTCGGATTGAGCGACGCTATGCAGGCGGTGGTCGATCGCTCCGGTCTGCCGTTTTCGACGATGTTCATGGGCAAGGCGGTACTCGACGAACAGCACCCCTCGCATATGGGCATGTATGCCGGTGCCCTGATGAACCCGCCGTTGCGCGATTTCATCGAAAGCTGCGACCGGGTTCTGCTTATCGGCGCGCGGATGACCGATTTGAACAGCGGCGCTTTTACAGCGCATCTCGATCCGGCGAAGATGATGAGCATTGGGCATCACGTCACGCAGGTCAACGGCAAGACCTACGGCGGGGTCGAGATGGGGGATATTCTGGCGGCGCTTGCCAAACGCTTCGGAAAGCCCCGCGCGTGGAAGAAATACGAGCCGGCGCTGCCGGATGTGCCTGCCGGCAGCGCCGGCGATCCGATCACGGCGGACGCGCTCTATCCGCGCTGGGAGCGTTTCTTCAAGCCTAACGATATTCTTGTCGCCGAGACGGGGACGGCCTCGATGGGGCTCGGCTTCATCCGTATGCCGGCTGGCGCCTCGTTCCACAATCAGACGCTTTGGGGCTCGATCGGCTGGGCGACGCCGGCCGCCTTCGGCATGGCGGTCGCCGAACCTGCGCGTCGCCTCGTTCTGGTGACGGGTGAAGGCGCGCATCAGATGACAGTGCAGGAGATCAGCCAGTTCGGGCGCTTGGGGCTGAAGCCCATCATCTTCGTCTTGAACAATAACGGCTATCTGATCGAGCGGCTGCTCTGCAAGGATCCGGACATTGCCTACAATGACGTCGCGCAATGGCGCTACACCGAGTTGCCACATGCCTTGGGCTGCGACGGCTGGCTTGTCGCGCGCGTCACGACCTGCGGCGAACTCGATGCCGCGCTCGATACTGCGAACAAAGCCACGACCGGCGTCTATATCGAAGTCGTGACCGATACTTATGCGGCCTCGCCGCTTGCACTCAAGCTGCATGAGACGCTAACGAGCCTTTATCGGACCTGATCGCGCGCGGCTCTGAAACCAGTGTCATCTGGGTGCAATTAAATAAGCCTCAAGCAGCTGGAACATCAGCGAAATCGAACCGTTGATTGCGCGAGTTCCATTTGAAAAGGGCGGTGCAATGGTTCATTTTCTGAGGTCCCCCGCATTTCGCAGTCAAATTCCTCTTCTGGCGGGCATTGCCGCCTACGCTCTCGCCGGCACGCTAAGCGTTTCGACGGCATTTGCGCAGATGAGCACGATCGAGAAGATGAAATCTGGCGCGGAGCATCTCGTCGCGCCGTTTGGAGGCAAAACTGACGACAAACTCACGGAGATCATGCCCTTCAGCCATCAAGTGACCGGCGTGACGGTCACGGAGACAGGGCGGATCTTTGTGAGCTTTCCGCGTTGGACGGAGGACGCGCCGATCTCCGTCGCGGAAGTGTTGAAGGATGGCCTCATCAAGGCCTATCCGGACGATGAATGGAACAGCTGGCGCAATGCCCGCATGGGCGAAGTTTCGCCAGGGGACCATTTCGTCTGCGTGCAAAGCGTGGTGGCCGACGGTCAAGGTTCGCTCTGGGTGGTCGATCCGGCAGCGCCGAATTTGGATAAAACCGTCAAGGACGGCCCAAAGCTCGTCCGGATCGATTTGAAGTCGGACAAAGTCACGAAGACCTTTGCCATTGGACCCGACGTGGCAGGTCCGGCAAGCTATCTGAACGACGTCCGTATCGCGCCCGATGGCCGCTTTGCCTATCTGACGGATTCGGGTTCGCCGGGAGGTCTTGTGATCGTCGATCTTTCCAGCGGCAAAGCTTGGCGCGCGCTGAGCGGCGATGCTTCGACCCAAGCCGAGAAGGATGTGGTCGTCATAACTGATGGGCAGCCCCTCAAGCGCCCGGATGGGCGGCCCCTCCAGGTCAATGCGGATAGTCTCGCGCTCTCGGCTGACGGGCATTTTCTCTATTGGAAACCGCTAACCGGAAAGACGCTCTACCGGATCGCAACGGATGTGCTGCAGCAAGCCGGCACCAACCCCGATGCAGTTAAAGGAAAAATAGAGAAAGTCGCGGAGGTGGAACCGACGGACGGGCTTTGGGTGGACAAGTCGAACCGCATCTACCTCAGTGCCATCGACGAAAACGCGGTAAAAGTTCTGGAACCCGGTGGTGAGATCAAAACGCTGATCAAGGATTCCCGCTTGCGCTGGCCGGATACGTTCTCGCAAGGCCCGGATGGCGCGATCTACGTCACTGCCTCGCATATTCAGGACTCGCCCTGGTTTCATCCAAGCGGATGGAGCGACAGCAATTTTACGCTGTTCAAGTTCATGCCCGAGCCCGCGCAGGAACAAGGGCGTTCGTCTTCAACGGACAAATGAGAGACGACTCCTGCCCAGCGCCACTCTCAGCCTTTGCATGAAATTGGCGAGAAATCCGCGCCGCGGCCCTGGTAGAGCAAAGCCTTGGTCGAGCCTGTGCCGGAAGAAGAAGCGGACCATGGCGCGGCTCGCATCGGGGCCGCGCGGTTCTGCGTAGGATCCGGCCGCGCTGCCGCCGGACCAGGCATGTCCGGCTTCATGAACCACCCATTGTTCGAGGATCGGCCGGCCGGTTTCATCCGACTGTATCGTGCGGGTGAAGCTTATCCCGCCCGATGTCTTGCCGTCGCTGACTGAAGCGCGCAGATGCATCGAAGCTTTGGCCTGAGCGATGACTTGATCGGCATTTATGGGATTGACCGTGTTGTCTTGATCGCCGTGGAACACGATGGTTGGCACCATATGTTCAGCGGCACGGCGAATGACACTGCCATGCCGCATTGCGGTAAGGGCCGACTGCAGGTCGAAGGCAGCGCCGCAGGCCAATCCTGAGTGAACTCCGATGGCCGCATAGAGATCGGGGTAGGCGAGACTCATAATCGCCGCCATGGCGCCTCCAGCGGATAGGCCGGCGATATAGACCCGGCCGACATCGACTGGAAAGTCACGCATGATCTGGCGCGTCATGCCAGCGATGAGAGAGGGTTCGCCGTGATCGCGCCGCTGATCGTTCAGGTTGAACCAGTTCCAGCATTTGGAAGCATTGGCCGCGTTGCTTTGTTCGGGATAGGCGACGATGAAGGTCAGCTCCTCGGCCAATGCGTTCATCCGCGTGCCGGCGGCGAAATCATCGGACGATTGGGTGCAGCCGTGCAGCATCACGATGAGCGGTAAAGCCCGGCCGTCGTAGCGGCCGGGGACATAGATCTTATATGTCCGGCTTCCCGCGCCATTGGAGAATGTGCGGTCTTCGAAGCGCGCATGTTTCGGCAGGAGGACGGCCGGGCTCGCGCCGATGCCTTTGCCACGCCAAGTCCATCCGCTTGCGAAAGGTGGTTTGGGCAGACGATCAAAAAAGTTTCGAAACATTGGCTTTGACGCTATCCGTGGTTGCGGCGTTCAGGCGAAACAACGCTTTATAGATCGCGCGTCTGAGGCCGCCGGACGAAGCGGATCGTCATGACGGTTCCGGCAATCGCGGCGCCAAAACCGGCCGTGAAGGGCAATGGCGTACAATCATGCAGCGCGGCCATCAGCGCATTGGCCAAGTCCGCTTCGCCGTCCGGTCCGGCGCTCGACTTCATGAACATGATCCGAGGCTTCCCAATCAAGGCGCCGCTCCGGTTGAAGCTGAGGCGCACGGTAATCTCGTCATTCTCATGCGGCGCGTGCAGGCAGGCGGAAAGCCTTGGGGCGATATCGGTCAAGCGGTCGACCGGTTGATCCGATGCCGCGAGACATTGAGACGATGACCAAACGGCAGTCGCGAGAACGATGAGGCCAATCTGTCTTGCGTGACCATGGTTCATGTGCGGACCGTTCTCGACGTAAAGGTGCGATGCGCGGCATTATTCCTGCCGATGGTTTATGCTCTCGTTCGGGCGCGTCTATGACGGTTTTTTGACAAAAAGATCGCGGGCGGCCGCCGTGGCAAGCACGGTCTCTGCCAATTCGGCCGGGCTTTTCAACCCGTCGAGAATGAGGTCGGCACCGGCGCGGACCTCGATGGCTTGCCGCTTATACATCTGGACGATGATCTCCGTGTAGTTTTGAAGGAAGATCTCAAGCCCCGCGATGAAGGCCTCATATTCTTGCAAGGTCGGGTTTTTACGCTGCCGGCACATGGCAGAAATCTGGCGGGCAAGCGCGATTTCAAGCGGAATGTCGACCCAGACAAGAAAATCGATGAACCGTCCAGTTTGCCGGTGAGTGCGGCCAAAAGGGGTTTCGAACAAAAGAACGGGCGGAGCCTCACCCGATCCGTTCGGCTTGGTGAGCGCTTCGAGATGCGCTTCCAACTCCGGCACGAGGAATTCGTTCGGGTCGGCGCTTCTCTCGAACCAGGCCTTGATGTCGCGAAGAGGCAGCGCCGTCGCGTTGGGGAAGGCATCGTAGTCGACAGTCGGATACGCCGGCCGTAAGGATGCGATGGCGCGCATGAGCGTCGACTTGCCGGAGCCCGGCGGTCCGCAAAGAGCAATGACAATGGGTTTCATGCGTGCCCGGTTGCTGTTGGCCCGAAGATTTAGGCGGGTTTTGCCAGACGCAGATAGATATATGTCAAGTCGCCCCGTTCATGCAGCATGCGCATGACGGCAGGGCCTGTGAGACGGGTGCTCGAAGCAGGTGCGATCGTAAGATAGCTCGGCAAAGTATGCGCCGTCGCGTCGATTTCGGTCTCGATCACGAACCCGTTGTCGAGGCCGCAGGAACGAAGCTCCGGAAGCGAAACCCATTTGTCCGGCCAGGGACCGAGTTCCGTTTCCAATGTGTCTTCGATCGCCGCCGTGGGCAGCGCGCAACCGGCGCCGGGCCGCTGGAGCAGAATGTCACCGAGGACGAGTGAGCCGCCGGGCCGCAGTACCCGAAAGGCCTCGGCCAGGAAACGCCGCCGGCTCTCGAAATGAAAGATCGCCTCGACGCAAAAGATCCGGTCGAAGGCGGCTGCCGGAAAGGGCAGGCGGCAGGCGTCCGCGGCTACCCAATCGAGCCTGTTACCCGCATGGGCCTTTATGCGCTGGCAGACCAAGAGCTGCCTTGGGTCAATATTGAGGCCGGTGAAAGAGACAGGCGCAACCGTTGCATCGATGAGGCGCGCGAGACCGCCCAATCCGCAGCCTGCGTCGAGGATGCGATGGCCCGGCCCTATGTCGGCCAAGGCCATAAGCTTTTCTGCCATGCGGGTCTGCGCCGCCTCGAAATCCGCCGGACTCCCAGCGGCGGATTCAGGCCGGTCCCAATGTCCGAGATGGACGTGATCGATGCGCGCGCCGCCTCTGATGGCATCGAGAAAGGCATCGAAATAGGCTGGCACGCGGGGCGATGCTGGACGCGACATCTCAACCCCAGCAAAACATCGCATCATCTGCCCGGCTTTGCGCCATGAAGGAGCAAAAGGTCCAACGCGTTCGACCGCCGCCGACGGGGGAGAGCCGGTGAAGATAGCGGCCGGATCGCACCACGACCATGGTTCCGTCCGCGACATCGAAGGTCACGCGCTCGCGCGTGGAGAGATCCGGCTTTGGGCCAGGCCCGTCGCGATTGACGAAACTGTCGCCGAAACGGTCCGCGGTCACGTCAAAGACTTCGAGCGCACCACCTTCCAAAGACCGGTGCAGCGTCACCACGAAAGAAAAAACATCGCCCTCGATCAAGGGCAGCAGATGGTTGAAGCTTGGCCGCTTGATCTGCTCATTGTCGAAATGCGGCGGGATATAGCCTTTCTGTTCATGGCCGCGGATCGTCGTCGCCATATAGTGCCGCCCGGCGTCCGGCCCCGGCGGGGTTTGATAGCGGCGCCCGCGATCGAGGTCCGAAAGCACGCCGAGGACTCTGGGTCCAAACCCGCCATAGGGCTTCATCAAGGCGTCGAGCGCCTGATCGAAGGTGGGGGTCATTGCGAAATAGTCGGCAAGATCGGGATGGGCGAGATTCAAATTCGCCCCGAAGAAAAACGACCGGAAGGCTTCGGGAAAATAGGTCTTCGGAAAGCCGGGCCTGTTGGCCTCAAGATCCGCGACGATGCGATCGCATTCGGCTGACGTAAAGACATTTTCAATAACAACGGTTTGGATGTCGTCCTTGCGGAGCCGGGCGAGGACATCCGCATTGCCTTCGGCGACGCGTGCATCTACCGTCGCGATCTTGAGAAAAGACATGAACGAGATCCCGGGCGCGACGCTTAAACTTGGTCTTTCATACTGACCCATCAAAAATATACGTGTAATATTTGGAGCTTACCTCATAAATTTGCGTTTTTGGAAGAACAAATGGATCAAGCCCTTTGCCGCCGCCGTATCGCGCTTGTCTGCCTGACGCCGAAGCCCGATGCGCAAGAGCTGCGGCCGATGCACATGCCGAGTTTCGGCATCAGGCGCATCCATGCGGCGGTCATGGCCGATCCGGCGCTTCAAGGTGTCACTGTCGAGCTGATCGACCGGCGCGCCGAGGACTTGTGCGGCTATGTGGACGATATCCTGGCTTTCGATCCGGATATTGTCGGCTTTTCGGTTTACGTCTGGTCGGCGCCTTTTTTGATCGGGGTGGCGCGCGAGATCAAGCGGCGGTGTCCCTCGCTTGTCGTGGTCTTTGGCGGCCCGTCGGCCCGCACATCCTTCCTGGGTCTCAAGCCCTATAAGCCGGCGGCTGCCTACCTGGACATTGTGGTCGAAGGCGACGGCGAAGAGATTTTCACTGATATCGTCAAACTGCCGGAGCCGACGCGGCGGGCGTTCGAAAAAATCTCCGGCCTCGCTTTGCCGACGCAGGATGGCTGGACCAAGACGGAAAAGCGCGCCGCGATCACAGCCCTCGACAATCTTGCGTCGCCCTATCAGCTCGGTCTCATGCCGCAGGGTGCGGTCGCCTATCTTGAGACCTTTCGCGGTTGTCCTCTGTCATGCCGCTTTTGCGAATGGGGCTCGAAGGAGAACCCCAAGGCGGCTTTCTCCGTCGACTATATCGCGCGCGAGTTCGATGCGTTCCGGCGTAGCGAGGCGCCGGCGGTCTTCCTCCTCGACGCGGGCCTGAATCTGAATCTCCAGGCCTTTCGCAATTTGCGCGAGGCCAATGAGCGGACGGGCTTCTTCAAAGAGGCCCAGTTATGGGCCGAGATCTATCCGTCCGTCATCCGCGACGAGCATCTCGCCTTCTTGGAAAATGTCGGATCGGCCTATCTCGGCGTCGGTATGCAATCCATGGATCCCGCCGTCCTCGAAAAGCAGGACCGTCCCTTCGACCCGCGGCGTTTCGAGACGGCGGTGCGCTCGCTCGCGGAACATACTGAAATCGAATTGCAGATCATCATGGGCCTGCCGGGCGACACGCCCGAGGGGTTCCGGCGGACTTTTGCCTATGCGCAATCCCTACCGGCCAGCGTCCGCGTCTACCATTGTCTCATCTTACCGGACGCGCTTCTCACGCGGAGCCTGCCCGAGTGGAAGATCCGTTTCGATCCGAAGACCCTGACCCTGCGATCCTGCCTCGGTTGGAGCGAAGAGGCGATCGCCGCGATGCGCAAGGAATTGACCGTCAGCGCTCTGACCAATGGCGGCAAGGCGGGCGACTTCTGGTGGTCCTTCCCGAGGCCGAAGATGCGGCAGCTCGCAGGATGAATACGACCAAAATCCGGTCCGGACGCCGGGTCGCGCTTCTGGCCCGCTATCCGGAACGCGATCCGGCCATGCCGCAATTCATTCCGAATTTCGGATTGCGCATGGTCGAAGCGGCGGTGCGTTCGGCGGGTTTCCCGGATCTATCCGTCAAGGTGTGGGATCTCTTCGAGGGCGAAGCCGAGGCCATCGCCCGCGACATCATCGCCTTCGATCCAGACATACTCGGCTTTTCCGCCTATCTCTGGTCATTTCAATTTTTCTGCGCGGTCGCGGCGCTGGTCAAGGCGGATGACCCGAGCCGCCTTGTCGTTTTCGGCGGACCTTCGGCGCGCCCCGCCATGTTCGCTCTCGCGCCTTTCAAAGCTTACACGCAAGACGTCGACCTGCTCGTCATCAACGAAGGCGAGGAGACATTCGTCGAAATTGTCGCGCTGAAAGACCGCTCCGCGGCCTCGATGCGTGGGCTGTTGGGTGTCGCCATCCACGAGGGCGGGGCCTGGTTCGAGACGCCCTCCCGGCCGCTTGCCGATCTCGACGGGTTGCCGTCGCCTTACAAAATGAACCTGCTACAGCATGGCGGCCTCGGCGTATTGCAGACCTATCGGGGCTGCCCGTTTTCCTGCTCCTTCTGCGAGTGGGGAACGATGGAAAGCCCCAAGCGGGTGCGCGACTCCGGCGCGTTGAGCGGCGAGTTGCAGGCAATCGAGCGCCATGGCGTTCAAGCGGCCTTGCTCGTCGACGCGGGCCTCAACCTCAATCGCAACGCCTTCCTCAATCTCCGGCGGTCCGCGGAGGAGAGCGGCTTTTTCGAACGGCGCGGCTTGATCTGCGAGGTCTATCCCGCCGCCGTGCAGCAGGAACATCTCGATTTTCTGGGCTCCGTCGGAGACGCCTATGTGGGCATAGGCCTGCAGAGTTTCGACAACGCAGTGCTGGCGAATGTCGAGCGGAGCTATGATGAAAAACGTTTCGACGAAACCTTCGGCAAGCTCCGGGCCGTGGCGAGCGTCGCCGTCGAGATCATCCTGGGTCTGCCCGGCGATCATCCGGAAGCGTTCCGGCAGAATTACGAGCGGGCCCGCAGTCTTCGCTGTGCCTTGCGGGTCTATCATTGCGTGGTCTTGCCATCGGGCCTGATGGTGCGCTCCCCGCCGGATCACCAGCTCGATTATGACCCTGTCACATTAAAGATGAATTCCTGCCTTGGCTGGTCGGAGGCGGCGCTCGCGGCCGAATGCGCCTTTCTCGATGCCGAGGTGAGGCGATCCGGCGGGCGCTCGGGCCAATTCTTCTGGACCTTCCCGCCGGTTCGATGACAGGGCGTCATAAAATCTGGCAAGCCATAGCTTCTTCTCAAGACCATGCGGCACAGATAGAGTAAACAGCAGGCCCGGAAGAACATGGAACGCGACGGTCATATGAAACGTATCTTGATTGTCGGAGGCGGCACCGCCGGCTGGATGGCGGACATCTATCTCAATCGCATCATGCAGCGCGCCCCATGCGAGACCGTTCTCGTCGAGTCGGCCGAGATCGGCACGATCGGCGTCGGCGAAGCGACGGTTCCGACGCTTGTACATTTCATCCGGATGCTAGGTCTCAACGAGCAGGAAATGATGCGGCGCTGCTCGGCGACTTATAAGCTTGCGATCAACCTCGAAGGCTGGACCGGGGAGGGGCAGAATTATTGGCATCCGTTCGGCGGCAGCGGGTTGGCGGGCGGCCTCGATCTCTACCATTTCTGGTTGAAGCGGACGAAGGACCGGGGCGATTGCGGACGCTACGCCGACTATGCCGTGCAAACCGGGTTGGCTGAGCAAAACCGCGGTCCGGACGCGGATGTGTTGCGTGCCGGCGGCTATGCCTATCATCTCGATGCCGGCGCCTTCGCGCAATATCTGAAGGAGCTGTCGGTCGCCGAAGGTGTCCGGCATGTCTTCGGGACGGTCGGCGAGGTGAACCTGTCGGAAACGGGCGATCTTAAATCGATCGACATTGGCGGCGGCCGGCGCATCGAGGCCGATCTGTTCATCGATGCGACCGGCTTCGCCGGTCTTTTAATCGAGAAGGTCTTGGGCGATCCCTGGATCGATTGGTCGAATTATCTCCTTTGCGATCGCGCCATTGCGATGCCTTTGCCCGCGGACCCCGTCAAAGTCCCCTATACGCGTGCGATCGCTTCATCTGCAGGTTGGATGTGGCGCATTCCATTGAACAGCCGGACCGGTACGGGCTATGTCTATTCGAGCGCGCATGTGCGCGACGATACTGCCGCTGCCGACGAGCTGATCGCCGCATCGGACCTGCCGCGGCGGCGCACCGCCGATCCGCGCTTCCTCAAAATCAGGGTTGGCCGCCGCACCGAATTCTGGAAGCGCAATTGCGTATCGGTCGGTCTTGCGTCTGGCTTCATCGAGCCGTTGGAATCGACCGGCATTCATCTGATCCAAAAGGCGATCCTGCTGCTCGGCGACCATATGCCCCTATCGAAGATCGATCCGGCGCTGAGAACCAATTTCAATCGGATACTCGGACGCTCCTATCAAGAGATCCGGGACTTCATCATCATCCATTACATCGCGTCCAAACGGAGCGAGCCGTTCTGGCGCGACGCGCGGCATGTCGAGATTCCTGAAAGCCTCGCGTCTTTCCTGGCGCTTTACGATGCCTGCGGCCTCATCGACCGGCGAGATCTCGATCTGTTTCCCGAGAGCAGCTACCATTACATCCTGTCGGGTTCTGGCCGCCTCCCGGCACGCCCTATGGCGCGCGCCGATGTCATTAATGGAGGCGCGGTGAAGGAGGTGCTGGCGCAGCGCCGCGCACAGGTGAGCCAAACGACGTCCGGCGCACAGAAACATGACGGCATGCTGGCTCAGATGCACGGGCGAGCCATTTGACCGCGCTGGACCCGGGCAGCCGCTTCCTCGCCCTCTTCAAGGCCTTGCAGATGCCTTTCGGTTATGAGGACTCCTGCAAGCTCAGCCAGGGACGGCTTTTGACGGATCGCTGCCTTGTCAGCTTCGGACGCGATGCGCTTTGCGGCGACGGTGCAAATCTGGCCACGGTGACGCGCATTCTTTCGGATCTCGGAGCGCCCAGCCTCTGTCAGACCTGGCTCGCGGATCATATCGCGGGCGCGGGCGTCATCCATTTCGGTTTTGAGGCGGACGGCGGCGGCCTCATTCATAAGGTCTATCTCGAATATGTGCGCGACGCGCGCCTGGCGTTGGAGACTCCCGGCGGCCCGCGAGCGCCGGTGCTCGTGCATCGCGCACTCAAATGGCGCGTCGGCACGGATCACATTCGCGAAACGCTTTATTGGCTCGTGCCCAACGGCAACCTTGGTCTTGAAGACCGCCTCGCGCAGCATGATGGCGCGGCGAAGGCCGCGACCGGCATGGCGCGCGGCATTCTGCGCCGGGCGCTTGCGCGCACGGGTGCGGATGATCTGATCCTGCTCGACGTCGCCGATGTCGAGAGCGCGCGGCGCTCTTTCGATTTGCAGCTTTACGATGCGGAATTGCGATTGGCCGATATCGCGGACGAGGTCATGCAACTCGGCCGCGATCTCGATATTCCGGCCGATGCGCTGGCTGGTTTTGTCGCGGGGCATTCCGCCTCCGTCCTCGGCCATGTCGCGGGCGGACAGGATGCGTCGGGCTCGCCCTTCGCGACGCTCTATTTTGGAGTCCAGGGACTATGAGCACTTCGGCCCTAAGCGCGTCTTCGATCGAACGCGTCGGCCCGCGGGACCGGTTCGCCGATTATTGCCTTTGGGACTATGCGCCGCCCCGGCCGGCGCTCGGCAAAATGCGTTCGAGCACGCTGCTTTGGACGTTTCTCGAAATGACCGGCGCCGATCCTCTTGTCAGAGAGTGCTGCGAGGCCATGCGCCGGACGCTTGGGCCTTTCATGACCGTCTGGGGCATCAAGGAGAGGTTCGGGCAATTCTCCTACGAATTCTATTTTTATGATTATGAGCGTCTTGAGCGCACCACGTCGATCGAGCGTGTTCTCGGTGGATTGTCGCCGCTCATATCCTCGAATCTCAGCGTGTCGCCGCTGCGGCCCTATTTCATGTTTTCGCTCGACATCGACGACCGCACCATCGCCACGCGGCGGATGGACGAACTCAGCCTCTACATAGGCAATCCGACCAACAGCGTCTCGTCCGGCATTTGCTACAACGTCACGGCCAAGGCGATGCGCCTCGACAACCTCTACTATTTCTTCGACCGCAAAAAAGAGATCACCGACATTCGCGCGAAAATCGCCTGCTCGGCCCATCTCGATCTACGGACCTTGGATCTCGACACGATTCTTTGGCCAGACATGATGGAGTGCGGAATCGTCGTGGTCGCGAACAAGAAGTTCAACGACGGCGTCTATTTCGCTCGGCTGCCATTCGACGGCTTCGAGCGCTTCGTCCGGAAGACCGGCTTTCCGCCGGAATATGCGGCTTTCATCGGCGCGCACGCGGGCGAACTCGATCATATGCTCTATGATGTCGGAATTGATTACGTTTCGACTGAAAACGGTATAAAGGTCGTCAAGTCTGCGATTTACGGGCTGCTTTAGCTTTCATACTTGGCGTAAATCGAGACGTTCCAAATAGCTTCGGCCTCCGCGATAGTGATGCGATGACGCGTTTCGACAATCGTGATTACGTCTCAATGACGATGGAGTTTCGCTGCAATCTGCAATGCGTGCATTGCATGATTGAAGGCACGATGGATCGTCTGCGGCCCGAATCCGATGCGCGCTTCGACGAGCTTCTCGCGGTCAATGCGCGCGAAGCCCGTTGGAAGGGCCTGATCCTGACGGGATCGGAAATAACCTTAAGGAAGGATCTTCTGCAACTCGTCAAACGGGCGCGTCAGTCCGGGTTTTCCCATGTCCGCATCCAGAGCCACGGGATGGCGCTCGAACAGACGAGCTTCTGCGAAGCGCTTCTCGAAGCCGGTGTCGACGAATTTTTCATCAGCGTCGCCGGGTCCGACCCGCGCCGGCATGACGAGATTACGACCGTGCCGGGCTCGTTTGAAAAAACGCTTCGCGGGCTTGAAAACTTGGACCGCCTCGGCGGCGCAACCGTACTCACTAATACGGTTATCACCCGGCGCAGTGTGGATGATTTGCCGGCCATCGTCGATGCGCTTGCCCATATCAAATGCCTCGCGCAGATGGAGTTCTGGAACTATTGGCCGATGCGCGAGGATGACGAGAAAGATCTTATCGCACCGCTCGGTCTCGTTACGCCGCAACTCAGACAAGCGGTCGCTAAAGCACAATCCCTCGGACGTTCCATCGAAATCAAGAACATGCCGCAATGCATGCTCGGCGGCGATGCGAATCTTCTCGTTAACCATCAGCCTCATCTCTACGTGGATGAGGCCTTTTGGGCCGAGTTCGGCCGCAACGGCTTCTACCAGTGCGTGTACCGGGAGCGTTGCGCCTCTACGGAATGCCTGGGATTAACCACCGCCTACATCCGCAAGTTCGGTTGGGAAGACGGTATGCTTGCACCAATAGGGCGAACATAAGACCAGCGCGGCAATCGCGCGACGGGTCCATGAAGCCACTGTCATAATTATCAAATTAGCATTGAGAGCGTTGTGGTAACGCTTCAAGAGTGCTAACGAAATCTTAAACGTGGCCGAAATGAGCCCGTGCCATCCTGGCACGGAATCCCTAACGCATTGGATTTTCAATGAGCAAGCAACTCCTGATATACGATAAGGCAGTACCGGTTTCGCCGAAGCAGCATCTCAACACGTCGGTGAAGTTTGGCGCCGACTACAGCTTCGCACGCGATGTGAATTCCGTGCCTTTGATGTCGGTCGAGTTTGAATTCTGCCTTGGCGAATATGCGATCGTATTCGCGGGCGAAACGGGCACGATCATGCCAGTCGCCATGCTCGGCGTTCGCGACCATGAGAACCTTTATGTAGGTGCGTCCGGCGAATGGCTTGGCAAATATATTCCAGCCTTCTTGCGCCGCTATCCTTTCGTCTTCTCTTCGAGCGACGACGGGAAGACCTTCACGCTTTGCGTGGACGATGACTATAGCGGCGTCAATACGGAGGGACGCGGCGAGCGCCTGTTCGACAGCGCCGGCGAACGGACCCAATATCTGCAAAATGTTCTGAACTTCCTGCAAGCCTATCAGGTCCAGTTCCAAGCCACGCGCAAGTTCATTCAGACACTCGAAGATCTTCAACTGTTCGATCCGATGGAGGCGCAATTCACGTTGCGCTCGGGTCAGCAGATGAAGCTCGGCGGCTTCAAGGTCATCAATCGCGACCGGCTTCGTCAATTGGACGGGGAAAAGCTCGCCGACATCGCCCGCTCGGGTGGTCTCGATCTCATCTATGCGCATCTGCATTCCTTGCGGAACTTCACACCCATTGCCGAACGTATGGCGCAGGCGGCTCTGCCGCTCGCGCTTCCGAACGGTTCAACATCCGAGGCGCTCGAGTCGGCGCCTGTCTAATTAGAAACGACGGCCCGCCGTCGTACGCAGGAGGATGCACCGCGAATATTTTTGCGGTGCATAAATTTCGTCTAAATCATTATTTTATGGGGGTTAGTCGTGGCTTTTCCGTTCGCGCCGATCGGTCTCTTTGGTCGTCCCAAGCCCACTGTGCCTCGCCCTGAAAGGTCCCGCCGACGCTGGTTCAGCGCGGCTCGGGCCCGCCGCCACGTAGCGGCGCCGCGAGATCGCCTGATCTTCGATGCGCTTGAATCCCGCGTCCTGTTAAACGCCGATGTGCTCGCCTTGAATATGGCGCATGGGGCTCAGCCCGTCGCGCAGGATCATCAACTCCTCGTCCAATTGGTCCAGCAGACCGAGCAGGTTCAAAACACCACGGTCGTGGTGCAGAACGTGCAGATCATCGACCAGACGAATGGCGGCGCGGTCCTCGCCTTCGGCGCCTTGAACAATATCTCGGCCATTTCCATCGATCTCGGCAACACAAACGACACGCTGACGATCGATGCGAATTCCTTCAAGAATGTCGCGGCGCCGACGATCAATGTCGATGGTGGCACCGGCAACAGCAATCTCGTCTTCGATAATAGCGCCTCGACCCAATGGAATCTGACGGGCCAGAATACGGGTCAGGTCCAAGGCGGCGGCGTCACTGCGAATTTCACCAATGTCGCGAATCTCACGGGTGCCGCGAACAACAACGACACCATGACCATTCAGCAGGCCGGAACTCTGTCCGGCGTGTTCGACGGCGGCGCCGGCGGCGGCAATTCGCTGATTTTCAACAATGGCGCGCATAATGCGGCGGGCGTGATCGCCGGACCGCAATACAACACACTTACGCTTGACGGGCAGGCTTTCAACTATGCCGAGGTCCAAGAGACGACAATCGGCGACCCGACCGTTTTTTCTCTTGCTAGCCATGGAACAAATCTGACTGCCTTGATGGAATCCAACGGCAGCAATGGGTTTACGTTTTCAGGCTCTTTCGGCAGCATAAATATGCCCTCGGCGGCGGGAACTTCGGGAAGCCCAACGAGCTTCGAAGTTATTGTCGGGGACGGTAACACGCTGGATGTGGGTTCGAGTTCCAGCGATATGATCGATGTCGATTCGCTCTCGCCTTACACGCAACTCGTCATTGATAACGGCGGCAATGCAATTGATGGAGCGGCTTCCGCCGGCGGCACGTCTGTCGTCTTCAATGGACATCTGACCGATAGCTCCGGCATCTCGGTTATCGCCGGTGCGATCACTGTAACTAACGGTGCCGTTATCTCAGGCGGCGCCGTTACGCTTGATGCGACGGCGTCGTTCAGCCACAGCGATACGACGGACACTAACCCGTCGCTCAGCGGCTCGGCCACAGCTTTGCTAAATTTACAGTCCGGTAGCACGATTTCGGGTTCGACCATCGCTTTGTCGGCCACTTCGACCGGCACAGCGTCGATCAATGCGACCGCGAGCACCCAGCTACAAACAGGCACAAATTCGACACAAAACAGTGCGGTGCTGACCATTGCCGGCACAGTCGATGCCACGCAGGGTCTAAGTGCGTTGGCGACGGTCAGTCTGACCAGCAACATCATTATGTCCGACGCCTCGGAATTCTCCGGGGGCAACATCACGGCGGTCAACGCGAGCCTTGTCGACATTGCGGCAGGCGCCTCGCTTACCGGGGCGACCGTCGATGTCGAGGCGAACACGACCGTCAATTCAACAATTTCGGCTCCGACTCTCGACAGCGGTTATGTCGCCGAGGGCAATTTCGTCACCGTCAAACCGTCCATCACCAATACGACCGCGGTGGTTGTCAATTCCGGGGCGAAGATCGTCCAGAACGGGGCCGGAACGATCAGCCACAATGGGGAAGATACCGGCCAATCCGTTATTCTCGACGCCAACGACTCCACGAATCTGAACGTGCTGCTTTCATTCGAGACAGTGACCTCGTTGCCGATCCTGAACGGTGCCTTGAGTGTCGAAGCGGTGACGACCGACGTCACGCTCGCGCGCACCACGCTTGTCCTCGTCGGTGATCCCGACGCCACCGCCACGAACGCAAGCGCGCTTTTACAGGCGGGTGGTGCGGCGCAGGTGGCGGCGTCAAGCGGTGGCACGATCGCTGTCTCGGAAGTCTCGCAGGGGGTTGGCGAAATCGATATCGAGGCCTCGTCGGGCGGCGTAAGCGCGGAGACGGCCTATCTCGAAGCCCTGGGTCCGGCGACTACGGACCCAAGCACCCTTACGTTCCTTGGCACCCTCGCTGAAGGGGACTTGACATATGCGGCCATCACCGGCGCGACGATCGATGCCGGCAGCTTGGCGCTCTCGGCGACAAGCGAGACGAACTACACGGCGACCGCGCATATCCTGACGACGGATGTTGCTGGCGAAACCGACGCGCTCGTGTCCTATGACTCCCTGACCACCGGCGCCTTCAGCGTGGAGGCGACCGACGGATCGACCATCACGTCGCAGGCCGTGGGCTATGACCTTGGCGGCAACAATATAACCATCGGCGCCAGCCTCAATGTCGAGGCGACATCGGTCGAAAACGTGGCCGATAAGTCCATCACCGCATCGGTCTCACATTCGACGATCAATGCCGCCGGCACCGTGCAGGTGCAGGCCACGAACGATATGCATGTGATCGGCACGGCGGCAACCGAAGCCGCTTCGAGCGCGCTCGACTTGGCGTCCATCTCCTTCGCCGGAACCTACGTCAGCAATCAGATTCTCGGTACCATCAGCGCACTCGTCGATCAGAGCACGATCACCACCACCACTGGTGACATCAATGTTCAGGCCAATGACACGTCGATCGTGGACGCGCGCGTGCAGACAGGTACCGCGAGCAGCGGCGTCTCCGGCGGCGGCAGCGTGGGCGCGGTGTTCGCGCTCAATACGATTGGTTGGAGCTTCGACGGAACTTTCGATTTAAGCCAGGCGGCGGACCTTCTCGACGCTTTGATTGGGACGGACTCCTTCAGCGAGCAAGCCGCACCCGTCGAGGCCGAGATCACGAATTCCGCCGTCGCCGCCGCCGGCGCGATCCTGGTGATGGCCGTCGCCGATGGAACGGTGAACGCGACGGTCAGCAACAACTCGCGGTCGGCCGAGACGGCGGCTTTGAACGCCACCGTGGCGGGGGGCATCGGCGGCGTCGTTGCCACCAATAAGGTGAGCCGCGCCGCGCAGGCGACCATCGACAACACGAATCTGTCGCAGGCGACCGTGAACGTGCAGGCCGCCAAGGGTGTCACTGTCCAGGCGACCAACGAGTCGACGATCAACTCCAACGTCTTGATCGTGACCTCGACTGACGCAACCACCGACGGCGGTCTCAGCTATGCCGGCGAGCTGCCGAGCGTGGCCGCGCCCTACGATTATCAGACAACGCAGGGAACCGTCGCGCTGAACTTCGGCCAGGAGGTCAAGCTCACCCCGGATTACGATACGAGCACGCCCCTGTTGGGTAATTCCATCAACAAGTTCGTTAATCTCGCAGATCAAGACATCGTCGACGTTCTCGCGGGAACGCCCGGGAGCACGAGCACAAGCGACGCGCTTTATTCCTATGTCGGTGAGCCGGGCCAAGTCGATCTTTTGAATACGGATTATACCGACACTACGCTTTGGCAGCCTCTCGCGGGAACAGCAGGCACGGTCTACCGCTACTATGGCCCCGATACGTCATCGATCGATCTTCGTACTCAGGATTACTCGAATCCGCATTATTGGGCGGCGGATGCCGAGTTCCAGCTCATTCCCACGACCCTGAATTTCCAGCAGAACCACAGCGTCGCGATCGGCGGCTCCGTCGTTCTCAACCAAGTCAGCGGCGGCGCGAATGCCACCGTGTTGAACGTTAATCTTGACGTGACGCAAAGCGGAGGCCTTTCCGTCCTCGCCACCGACAAGGCGACGCTGACGGCGGTCAACGACAACAGCGGTACGAGCAGTGGCGGCCAGTCGGATTTCGGCGGCAAAGAGAGTGCCGGCGGCAGCATCGCCGTCGGCGCGACGATCGCCACCAACACGGTGACCGGTACGGCGGAGGCCACGGTCTCGTCGAGCACTCTGTACGTGACCGGCGACATGACCGTGGATGCCGAGAATCAGGCATCCATCACCGCGACGACGGAGCAGGCGACCACGTCGGACGGCAAGACCGACGATCTTATGCTTGCCTTCAATACCGTCGGCTGGGACGCGGGAAACATTCTTTATTCGACGATCGATGCGATCGTCGGGACCGACATTACCAGCGAAGATCCGGCGAAGGTCCTAGCATCGATCACCGATTCCGATGTTACCGTTACGGGCACGCTCGACCTTACCGCAAATGATAAGGCGTCCATCTCCTCCACGCTCACCAACGATTCCACGTCGGCCCTCTCCGGCATTTTCGACACTTCCGCGCAAACCATCAGCGCCGCCGTCGCCAGCAACATGGTCGATGGGATGGCGCAAGCCTTCATCGAAGGCGGGACGACCACTGCCGCCGCCATCGGCATCTCCGCGCAGAACACATCCTCGATCACGTCGAAGACGGCACTGACGGGCGAAGCCAGTGTCACGAACGACTTCGGCACAAGCCTTCTCAACAATTTCACCAATCAATTGCAGAAGAGCTACCAGTACACCGACAAGTCCGGTGTGCAGACGCTGTCGTTGGGCGATATGGTGCTCGGCACGAACGGAACAACATATGAATATTACGGACCGGACGATTCATCGGTCGATCTGTCGCAAGCTAATTTCAGCGATCTCGGTCTTTGGAAGCCTGTTAACGCCCTGACGCTGTTCCCGACCAATGCCGCGAAGGATCTCGCCAAGGTTCTCGGCAAGAACGGGACCGGCACGAACACCGCGAACGACGATGGGTTCCTCATTGCCCGCAATGATGTGCGCGGCCTGACCCAGGCTTATATCGACGGAGCCACTGCCGTCACTGCCATGACCGGCGTGATCCAGATTCTGGCGTCGAATACGTCGACGCTGAAAGCCGACGACTCGAGCGATATTTCCGCCAAGGGCGGCGCTTCCGGTGTCTTTGTCACGAATGCCGTGCTCGGGAGCGCGCAGGCCTATATTTCCGACAGCACCGTCACGAGTTTCGGCGACGCCATCGAGATCGAGGCCGACAACGCGTCCACAATGGACGCGACGGCCGAAACGCAGGTCCTCGGCAAGGACGGCGCTAACGTGCTGCCGAGCGCGGACAAGATCAAGGATCCGAAGACCGGAAAGGACGTCGTCAATCCGAACTCGATCGGCAATCTCGCCATCATCGCAGCCTTCAACTCGATCGGCTATAACGCTCCCAATCTTCTGGAAAACGCGGTCGACGCGCTTCTCGACGACACGGTTTGGGGCAGCACGCTGCCCGATGACGCTTCGGCCTATATCGAGAACTCGACCGTCACCGCGAAGGACGCGGTGTCCGTCACGGCAGAGAGCGATTCGGAACTCACGTCCACGACGGGTAACGATCTGGTTGCGACGGCCTCAAACGACGTGGCCGTACCCGACAACATCCTGACCGACCAGGCAGGCAAGGCGGCCAAGGTCGGCAAGACCGGGTCGAGCGCCGGTGGGCTCCTCGCCATGAACCGCGTGGCGGGATCTGCGAAAGCTTACATCGACGAGACGCCGGCGCCTCAGGCGGCGGCGAAGACGGTCTCCGGCTCGTCGGTCATCGTCTCGGCCACCGACACGTCCGCCATGAATTCGATCAGCAAGTCTGATGACGACACCGACACGTCCGACACGGTGGCCGCGCTGACCACGCTCGTCAGCGGGCTGCTCACCGACACGTTCGATTACACTGCCGACTCGGGGTCGCGCACGCTCTGGGCCGGCGCCCTTGTCTACGTGCCGACCAACTACAAGAGCGGCACCGAAGGCGCCGGCGCGACTTACGAATACATCGGCACCGACTACACAGGCACGATCGACCTCGGCGCGCAGGATTACGCGACCGATACGGCCGACTGGCAGCTCGAAACATCTTCCAACCTCCTGACCAACCTGCTCCCAGCGATCGGCAACTTGACGGATTCTGATGCCTTCTCCGTGGGCGTCCAGATCGTCTACAACGACGTGACCGGATCGGCGATCGCCTATGTGAACCAGGGCGCGATCACGGCAACCGGAGGCGGCGTCAAAGTCACCGCGACCGAGGCCGCCACCATGGTGGCGGACGAACTCAGCAATACAGCCTCCTATGGCGGCAGCACGTTCGGGACCGGTAAAGTGGTTGCCGGCGACGGCCAGATCGCGACCAATAACGTCCTGTCGACCGCGCAAGCCTATGTGACGGACGCGACGGTCACTGCGTCCGGCAATGTCGACGTCGAAGCCGACGACAACCAGCAGATGACCGCGGTCGTGGAAGGGTCGGCGACCACGACAGGTGGCGGCACCGAGCAGGCCGTAGGTGTCAGCCTGGCCTTCAACGCGGTCGGGTGGGAAGACCAGAATCTTCTCTTCAACACAATCGACGCGTTCATCGAAGACCCCGCCATCAGCGATGCGTTCCACTCCACGCCAGCCGACACGGTTGCCTATATTCAGGACACTCAGGTCACGGCGGGCGGCAACGTCTCTGTCAACGCTCAATCGCAAGCGCAAATCAACGCGACGGTCAGCAATGCCGCCGAGTCGACCTCATCCGCGCTGTTTGGTGGAGACAAGATCAAGGGCATCAACGACAAGGGAGCTGACAACAGCTCGCTTGGCGTCGGCGTGGTGCTTGCGTCGAATAAGGTCAATGGTTCTGCGGACGCCTATATCGACGAAACGGGTTTGACGGTACCTGCCGGCCAACAGGACGTGAGCGCGGGCGGACGGATCGCGGTCACCGCGAACGACGCCACCGGCCTATTTTCGAACGTCACGCTGGCCACCACGGCCGTCACCACGACCGACGGCGGCGCGGCTTTGCTGCAGAACGCGCTCGATCTGCTGCAGCCGAGCGACTTCACGACGACGCCCGACGGCACAGGGCAGACGGCCATTCGAAATGTGTCCTATGGCAACACGGTCCGTCTGCTCGCCGATTTCAACCAGACGGCCGGCACCGCGAAGCTCGTGACGGGGAGCTTGGTGAATGTCAACGGCCTCGTCTACCGCTACCTCGGCGGCAGTTCCACGCCGACCACAGTCAATTTGCTGGGGCAGCAAT
Organism: Hyphomicrobiales bacterium; assembly: GCA_015655535.1. Classification (GTDB taxonomy): domain Bacteria; phylum Pseudomonadota; class Alphaproteobacteria; order Rhizobiales; family Beijerinckiaceae; genus Methyloferula. The sequence continues at coordinate 22,570 of JAATEW010000207.1, forward strand.
ACACGACCGACAGTACCAATTGGCAATTGGTCGGGAAGCAGAACGCGATCTACGAATACATGGGAACGTCGAACACCGGCGACCAACTCGACGTCCACGCGCAGAATTTCACCGATCTCGGTCTTTGGAAGCCCCTGATTACGACCCAGATCGTTCCGCAGGGTAACAATCTATCAGCTTCCAACGCGGTCGCGGTCGCCGCGCTTTTCGTTCTCAATGACGAGCGGGGTGGAGCCAGCGCAACCGTCACGAATGCCACCTTGACCGCGGTGACCGGGGTTCAAATCCTGGCCTCTGAGGCGTCGACCTTCTCGGCTGCCACCAACGCGACCGTCACGATGAACGGCGGAAGCTATCTCAACGCCCAAAACGGCACGACCGAGTCGGCGAGCGTCGTCGCCGTCGTAAACACGGTCCAGGATTCCGCCGATGCCCATGCGATCGGTTCGACGATCAGCGTCTCCGCGGGCGGTCTTCTGGTCGAGGCCGACGACTCGGCGACGTTCACGGCGAACAACACGGCCGCGATCTCGGCTGGCGGCAACGCTGGCGCCGGCCAGCTCGCCTTCAACAGCGTCGGCTGGGATGCGTCGTCCTGGATTCAAGATGCGTTTAGCGCCTTCGTCGGCGATCCGGCGCTGACACAACAGCAGAACCCGGCGAACGATACCGCTTATCTGCAGAACACCGTCGTGAGCGCCGCCGGCGACATAACCATCACGGCGAAAAACACCGCCACGATGAATGCGACGAATTCCAACAATGCCACGACGGCCTTCACGGCCATCATGGGCAGCAACACCATGGCGGTGTCGGCGGCGATCACACAGAATCTCGTCAGCGGATCGTCGTTGGCCTATATCGACAACAGCGGTTTGCCGAGCGGAAACACTGTCGAAACATCCTCCGGCACGATTACTATCCAAGCCAACAACACCGGCGGTATCGTCGCGGACAACCTCGTTATCGCCGCGGCGACCGCGGTGAACGACGACGGCCTGAGCCTTTTGCTTTCGGCGGCTCAGACAATCTTCCTGAGCTACGGCTACACGAATTATTCCGGCTCCCAGATCATGGCGGCGTTCGGCGCGACGCTGCAGACGCCGACGCTGAGCTTCGGCGGGACGACGCAGAACAAGCAGGCGCTGACCCAAGGCACGAAGGTCGGGTACACGCCGTCCGATGGTTCAACAGAGCAGGTCTACGAATTCGTCGGCCCAGCGGAAACCCTCGATCTGTCCCAAGTCGATCCGACGGCCGACCCCGCCGATTGGCAGCTCATCGGCAATGTGGGCGACCTTTCCTCGCCGTCGCAAACAGTGCTGCCGGTCGCCGAGCAGAGCTTCGGTGGCTCGACGCCCAATACGCAGACCCTGACAACGGGTGAGCTTGTCAGCCTTGCTTCGGATCAGCCAATCTCGACAGGCGACGCGGCAACGCTCGGCGTCGGCGCGGGCGCGAAGGCGGCTCAGCTTTACCGGTATATTGGGCCTGACAATACTTCGGTCGATCTTTCTCAAGTCGATCCGACCTCGGCCCAGTACAAGGCCGACTGGGAGCTCATCGGTAACGCAGGCGACGTCTATATGTACGTCGGAAACTACGGGCAATCGGTCGATCTTGGCACGGCGGATTATAGCGATACGTCTCTTTGGGAGGATCTGACAACCAGCGCGGTCAATAAGGCGCTGCAATTCCTTGGCACGGTCAGCTTTACGGCGACAAACGCTATCGCGGGCGGCGGTCTCGTCGCCATGAACGACGTGCGCGGCGACACCAGTGCGTATGTCACGCATGTGACCCTGAGCAGCCCGGGTGACATAGACATCACGGCGACCCGCGGCGGCTCCATCACTGTCACAGACGACAGCTACGTGAGCTCGCTGGCGGACAGTCC
>JAATEW010000314.1 GCA_015655535.1 Hyphomicrobiales bacterium
CCGCGAATTTCCTCGACGCGCAAGGCCTTGATCAGATTTTTATCCTTGTCGAGCACGCCCGGCACATCGGTCAAAAGCAAAAGCCGCTTGGCTTTCAAGGCACCGGCGATAGCGCCTGCAAATGTATCCGCATTGACATTATAGGTCTCGCCGTCGAAGCCTTGCGCGACCGGCGCCAACACCGGGATCAGATCGCGTCCGAGCACCTGGTCGAGCACGGTGGTATCGATTTTCGCGGGCTCGCCGACAAAGCCGAAGTCGATCTTTTCTTCATGGCCGGGCGATGTCATCGCCATGGCCGGCGGCATTTTGCTGGCGATGACCATATTGCCGTCCTTGCCGCATAATCCGATCGCATGCCCGCCTTCGGCATTGATGGCGCCGACGATCTGTTTGTTGATCGATCCCGCCAGCACCATTTCAACGATGTCGATCGTCGCCCGATCGGTGATCCGCAACCCGCCGGCGAATTCGGTTTTAATGCCGAGCTTTTCGAGCATGATGCCAATCTGCGGACCGCCGCCGTGAACAACCACCGGATTGACGCCCGACTGTTCGAGCAAAACCACATCGCGGGCGAAATCCCGTTCGGCGCCATTATCTCCCATAGCATGACCGCCATATTTCACCACGACGATCGCTTCGTCGTAGCGCAGCATATGCGGCAGGGCCTGCATCAGGATCTCGGCGATTTCCTGCGGGCTTGCCTTTTGTGTTTCGCTCATTCTCTCGGGTCCACCAGCTCAGACCCGCCCTTCCTACATTTTTGTTGTGATAAGCTCAACGTCGCCAGCCCGCCGCCGGCCACGCCGGGGACGGGTCCATCACATGGGAAGAAAGGCGCTTGTTTTCAACCGGCGGCGCCCTTTGGGGCCGCCAGACGGCTCACGCCGTTTCGAAGACCGTCCGAAGCAGTTGGAGCTGCGCTTCGAGGTGGCGCGGCGCGGGTGCGACCGGCTCTTTCTTATCCTGCGGCTGATAGAGCAAGCGATCGATGTGAATGATCCGGGCTTGCAGGCGGATCGATAATTCGACGAGTTCGAGGAGGCGGGCAGGCAGTCGCGCCAAGACGTCGGAGCTCGAGGCAATATCCTGCTCGACGAGGCGAACCTTGCGTTTTTCGGTCATGGCCTCATTGCTCGTCAGCTCGCCTTCATTGACGGCGCGCTGCAACAACAGCCAGGAGGCAAGCTGCATGAGCCGCGTCGTCAGGCGCATGCTTTCGGCGGCATAGGCAAGAGCCGCCATGCGCGGCAGGCGCTTCGCCTCATCGCGGCCTTCGCCATCGAGATAGGACGCGGCCTCTTCGACGAGGACCATGCCTTCCCGGAAGAGCGCTTTGAATGAATCCGACGACGCCAGTTTCGCGGCAAAAGACACCGTGCCGTCTCCGACGGAATTCAACTCTCTCATCATGATACGCAACCTTGTCCATCACCCCCGCCGGGGGCCGCCTCCCAAACGCAGCAATAGTAGCGCCAAGTGAGTAACCTTGCTCATTCAGTTTCTATTAGGGTTAATTTTTTTAATAAAATGGGCGCGATTCCGGGCCGTGCGAACGTCGAAAACGCAACCGGACGGCAACGTGCTTGAGCCTCAAGACATTGTTTTGGAGCGTGAATGTTCAGCAGGTGCCAAACAGAGCCAAGGCTTCGAACGCGGTGCAGGGCGCGAGCGTGGCGGACTTAAAAAAGGAGCCGCGAGAGCGGCTCCTGAAGTCTATGTCTGGGAGGATGAGACAGAGGAAAAAACCAATCCAAAATCTCGGTGAGTTTTCAGAAGTAACCTGCAAAGATTAAGAATTCTTTATCATATTTTGTGGGTTCGAAACGGCTTCGATTCGGCAGCGCTGTGTCCCCTTGCGGCACAGGCCGCGTCCCGAAACGACCGTTGAAGTGCCGGAACGGCGTGATCTCACAATTTGAAGAGGGCCGCGGCGGCGGCTTGCGAGTCCTGCTTGAACCGCTTCGTCTCCTCAAGGCGGGCGATCTCGGACCTGAGCAGCAAAATGCGCTCGTCGAGCTCGGCCACGGATAAAGTATCGAGAACCTGGCCGATTTCATGGGCCATGGGCCGCTTGAGCGGCGCTCCAAAGGTTTTTTCGTCATCCTCAATCATGAAATCCCTCCCGAAAGATCAGATCCGAGATTGCCACGCGCCTAGGTCAGAGACAGAGGATCGAGTACAGGACACGATCTCGTCTCTTTTCAATGGTGAATTGGGTCAGAATATCATTGCATCCAACCCCTTCATGCCTATATCTTAGGCCATTCCCGTCATGAATGTTGATTTGAGCCCTATTCCAGCGGGGCACGCCTCGCTGGGCGGCGACGGTTGATGTTTTACCGTCTCTTATCGAACCAAAGGAGAAAATCATGAGCAACGCACCGCTGATGCCGAAAGCAACGGCCGTCTGGCTCGTCGAAAACACCTCCTTGACCTTCGATCAGATCGCGAATTTCTGCAAACTTCATCCGCTCGAAGTCAAAGGCATCGCCGACGGCGAGGTCGCGGCCGGGATCAAGGGTCATGATCCGATCACATCCGGCCAGCTCACCCGTGAAGAAATCGCAGCGGCGGAGAAGGATTCCGAACGTGAGCTCCACCTTGCGCCGACAAAGGTGAAATTGCCGGAACTCGCCCGCAAGCGCGGCCCGCGCTATACGCCGCTGTCGCGCCGCCAGGATCGTCCGAACGCGATTTTATGGCTGGTCCGCAATCATCCCGAGCTGAAGGATGCGCAGATCATGCGGCTCGTCGGCACGACCAAAACCACCCTGCAGGCGATCCGCAACCGGACTCATTGGAATTCCGTGGCGCTGACGCCGATGGACCCGGTCACGCTCGGCCTCTGTTCACAGATCGATCTCGATTTCGAAGTGAATCGCGCCGCCAAGGATCGCGCTCCGGTGCCGGAAGAACATGGCCAGACCCTTCTGCCGGCCGATGTCACGACCAGGCACCACGCCGACGAGCCCATCAATGACGCGGATGTTTTCAGCCCGTCGCCGGCACATGAACCCGAGGAAGGCGCCGATCTCACCGTCGATTCCGTCTTCGCCAAGCTGAAAGACCTCAAGGTCCACGAATCGGACGAGTAATCTCGTGCCATCCAGTTCACGCAGGCTGATCTGCGTGTAAATCTTCGCTCCAGGCTCGTCGTTTAGGCTTCGCCGAATCAGGCAGTTTGCCTGCGGTTTGGAGATGATGATGAGCCCGATCCGGAAAAGCGGTTTGCCCCTCTCGGCCATCGGTTTTCTGCTCGCCGCATGGCCTGCTCTGGCAGCCGATTACGATCAAGGTTACGCGGCCCCGCCGCCGCGGGTCGCGGGCGGACCGCCCTTCGTAATGGACCCGCACTGCCGGATCATTCCGCAACCGGAATTGAATTTCTACGGCGATACGACGCGCTTCCGGCCGACGATCGTCTGCATGTCGCGCGGACTTTTGGCGGATTCCTTCGGGCCCTACCCGTTTCACTATCCCTATTACGATCGCTGAAGCATGATCCCGAAAAGTTGCAGACTTTTCGGACCAAGATCATGCAAAAACCGGCAGCGAGATCA
>JAATEW010000011.1 GCA_015655535.1 Hyphomicrobiales bacterium
AAGACCGCGACGAAGCCGCAGATCAAGGAAGCGGTCGAGAAGCTCTTCGACGTGAAGGTTCTGAACGTGAACACGCTTTTGCGCAAAGGCAAAAGAAAGACGTTCAAGGGAACGCGCGGCGTTCAGTCGGATATCAAAAAAGCGATCGTGACCCTCGCCGAGGGTGACAAGATCGATGTGACGACGGGGCTCTGATATGGCACTCAAAACATTCAAGCCGATCACGCCGAGCCTTCGTCAGCTCGTCATCGTCGATCGCAGCGACCTCTACAAAGGCAAGCCGGTCAAGACCCTGACCGAAGGCAAGTCGTCCTCCGGCGGCCGCAATAATAATGGCCGCATCACGGTCCGTTTCCGTGGCGGCGGCCATAAGCAGAGTTATCGCATCATCGATTTCAAGCGCCGCAAGATGGGCATTCCGGCCAAGGTCGAACGGATCGAATATGATCCCAACCGCACGGCCTTCATCGCGCTCATCCGCTATACGGATGATGAGCTCGCCTATATCATCGCGCCGCAGAGGCTGAGCGTCGGCGACGAAGTGATTTCCGGCCAGCAGGTCGACGTAAAGCCCGGCAATGCCATGCCGCTCGCCTCGATGCCGGTCGGCACGATCGTGCATAATGTCGAGATGAAGATCGGCAAGGGTGCCGCCATGGTGCGCTCGGCCGGCAATTACGCGCAGGTCGTCGGCCGCGACCAGGGCTATGTGATCGTGCGTCTGAATTCGGGTGAGCAACGCCTGATCCACGGACAGTGCTTCGCGACCGTCGGCGCGGTGTCGAATCCGGATCATATGAATGCGTCGATCGGCAAGGCCGGACGCAGCCGCTGGCTCGGCCAGCGTCCACATAATCGCGGCGTCGCGATGAACCCGGTCGATCATCCTCATGGCGGCGGCGAAGGCCGCACCTCCGGCGGCCGTCATCCGGTGACGCCTTGGGGCAAGCCGACTAAGGGCAAGAAGACCAGGACCAACAAGTTCACGACGAAATTCATCGTGACCTCGCGTCACAAGAGCAAGAAGAAGGGCTGATCATGGCGCGCTC
>JAATEW010000406.1 GCA_015655535.1 Hyphomicrobiales bacterium
CACACCTGGCTGGCGCAGCCGAGAACCTTATTCGCACTGTTGTGCGCCTCATCGGACAGAGGCTCGAGCGCACGGCCGAGTTCGATCAGATAACGGTAACGGTCTTCCCAATCGTCGAGGAAGGAGAAGTTGTCGAGTATTTCTTCGAGGTTCATAGCTGGCCGGACGATTTAGAGAGAAATGATTGCTCTCTCTATATCGGCGGAAGGGGGGATGAGGCTATAGAAAATTTCGCACCGCCACATAGCCGAAGACTATGCTCAATTGTGCTGCACAGGCGCCTTATGCGTAGTCACTTGACGGCCTGACTCGCCATCAGCCAATCGGAAGGGACGCTTCGGGGGAATGACCTCCACGGTCTGTGGAGCTTGCGCCGCCGCCGCATATTGCCGCAGCTTCGCAGCGGCGGCCACGCAATCGGCGGGCACCTTCAAACAGCCCTCTTCGAGCTTGGCCTTCACAATGGTGCCTGCCGCCGATGCGAGATTCCCGGCCATATCTGCCGCGGCCTTGACCATCCCGTCCTGCAGGCTGCCACCCGCTTCCATGGATGGCGTCTCCTGCGGCCAGGACATCGCGTGAAAGACGATCGTCAGCCAGAAGACGCAGCGGATGAGAAAGAACATGAGCGCTATCCCCAGAGCGGGACGAGGAAAAATATATTGGCCGATCCAGGCCCACCGCGGGTTTTATAGCGCAGGCGGATAAAGGCCCCGCCAAAGACGCCGCTCAAATCGCGCCAAGTTGATTCACTTTTGAGTCAGCATGAGGCGGAGCTGACAAGAGCTTTTAAACCATAGGCCGAAGTTTCGCGGTTTTCTCGCGGCTTTGGATTTGATTTTGCGTCCTATTCAATCGTTTTGCTCCGCTTGCTTAGGGTTCACTTAAGGCCGGTCTGCGACTGTCTTGTCCGAAAGAGAGCGTGACTTTCTCTTTATTGGCGCATTGCGCCTGGAGTTCGGCCTTGAGTTATTTTGTGCGGTTCGAGGATCAAGCGAGCGCCCTGCTCCATCAAGGTGCCCTCAGCGACCTCGCCGAAAAAACACGCCATAAAGGATTCATGCTGCCGCAGCTCGCGATGAGCGTCGCTGCCTGCGCCGTCGCCCCCTTCTATCTTGCCTTTCATGGCGCGCCTGCCCTCTGGCAGATCCTGACGTTCATCTTCGCCATCGTGCCGCTGGCCGGCGTCGCTCTCGTCTGGCGCACGGGCCGGTTCGGGATCGCGCAGGCTCTTTCGAGCTTCAGCTTCATCGCTGTCGGCATCACGCTCGCGATCGGCGGCGGCGCGCCCTATCAGGCAGCGCTGGCCTGGCTGATCCTGGCGCCGCTCCAGAGTGTCCTCACGGCCAACCGCCGCTTGATTTCGGCAAGCGGCTATGGCCCCGCGCTCGCCGCCATCGCACTCGCAGCGCTCGGCGTTATGGGTATCGTCTCGACCGATTTCTCCGTCATCCAGTCGATGCTCTTCATCGTCCCGGCCATCCTCTATGCCATGGCCTTGGCGCTCAGCGCGGCGCATATCGATACGCTGCAGAACAGGTCGGCGCGATTGCATGCGAGTCGCTATCAGGCGATCTCGCAGGCCGTCGGCGATGTCATCATCTGCTTCGATCACATGGGCGCCGCCGAGTTCGTCAGCGCCGATTGCGAGACGAGGCTCGGCTTGCGGCGGCAGGATCTGATCGGCCGCGGCTTCTTCGAACATATTCATGTCGCCGACCGTCCGAATTTCCTGAAGGCCGTCGCGGATGCGACGCGTTCGCCCGAGCGGTTGAGCCTGACGCTGCGGCTACGCACCTTGATGCCGTCATTGGAAGACAGCCAGTCCTGCGTGCCGGTTTTCCTCTGGATGGAAATGCACATCCGCCGTTTCGCGGATGCGCGCGACGGATATTCCAGCGGCGGCAAAAATCAGCTAGGCATCGCCGCCATTCTGCACGACGTCACGAGGGCCAAGCAGCGCGAGGAAGAGCTCGAAGCCTCCCGCGTAGCGGCCGAGCGCGTCAGCCAATCCAAGGATCAATTCCTGGCCAATATGAGCCATGAGCTGCGCACGCCGCTCAATGCCATCATTGGCTTCTCCGAAATGCTGAGCAATAGCGAGCTTGCGCCGCGCGATCCCGGCAAACAGCGGGAATATGCGGGGATCATCCAGCATTCCGGACTGCACCTTCTGTCCGTCGTCAATTCGATCCTCGACATGTCGAAACTCCAATCCGGCAGTTTCGCTTTGATGCCGGAACCCTTCGACATCGCGCCTCTGGTCGATCTTTGCTGCGACATGATCAAGCTGAAAGCGAGCGAAGGCGAGGTCGAACTCATCCGCGCCTATCCGGGCGAGATCCCGGTGATCGTCGGCGACAAACAGGCCTGCAAGCAGATCGTGCTCAATCTCCTGTCGAATGCGATCAAGTTCACGCCCGCCAAGGGGCGCGTGACGATCGGCGTGCAGCCGGAAGGCAATTCATTGCTGATTCGCGTGACCGACACGGGGATCGGCATCGAAGCAAACGACCTGACGCAGATCGGCGATCCCTTCTTCCAGGCCAGCGCCTCCTATAATCGCGCCTATGACGGAACCGGCCTCGGCCTTTCCATCGTGCGCGGCCTCGTCGGGCTGCATGGCGGGACGATCTCGATCGAAAGCGAACCCGCCAAAGGCACCTCGGTCACCGTGCGCCTGCCCCGCGATTGCCGGCAGATGCGCATCAAGCCGGCCAATGCGACCGAGTTCACGACCATTCCACGCCGCACGCGGCAAGACGACGTGCGGACCTTTTCCAACGAGATGATGGTGAAGAAAATTGCGTGAGGCCCTCGCCCGTATCGATCAAGATTTCGTCCTGTCCGAGCCGAGACGGAGAGGCGCGCAGCATGGTGGCTGGGGCGCATTGGGAACCATCGCGCGCGCCGTCCATTTCGCCGCGAGACACACGAATCTCCTGCTGGGCCTGCTCTTCGCCGCGGTCTTGGGGACGGTTCTGATGAATGCGCTCGTCTGGCAGAAGACCCGCCATCCGGCGCCGCTTTTCGGCCATAGCGTGCCAATCGAAGCGAAGGTCGAACCCGCGCGCGAGGTGCCTTTGCCCGCGGCGCGCCCAGCAGCTTTGCCTGAGGCGCCCGCGCCCGCAGCCGTGGAGCAGACTGTAAGCGCACCGCATGGGCGCGATCCCATGGCGGAAGCGGCCGAGCTTCAGGCGCAGCCTCAGAGTCAGAAGCCGGCACCCGCCGCGCATGATCCCATCGCGCAATTTTTGAAGGCTCCGGCTCAGCCATCAGCGGCAGCGCCGGTCGAATCGAGCAAAAGCATTCTTGCCGCGCAGCGCGCGCTGATGAAGCTCGGCTATGTCGTGAAACCGGACGGCGTCATGCGGCCGGCCACGCGTCAGGCGCTCGAACAATTCGAGCGCGATCACAACCTGCCAGGACATGGCGCGCTGACGCCGAAGGTTTTGCATGAGCTCGGCGCGCAATCCGGCCTTGCCGCCGAGTAAGTTTCGAGAAGAGCCCTCGTGCTTCGAGACGCGCCTTTCAGGCGCTCCTCAGCATGAGGGCTTTGTTCAGCCCTCACCCTGAGGTGCGAGCATTCAAGCCGGAAGCGGCTTTGAATGCGAGCCTCGAAGGGCGAGGGCCGGGCGATGCGCTTCCTTAGCGCGACGACATGCTGCCCAAAATGCCGCGCAGGATCGCATGTGCGATCTGGGTTCCGGCCGAGCGCGCCGCCGATTGCACGGCCGAACGCATAGCCAATTCGGCCGGCGACATTTTCTGGCGCTTGCCGGTCCCGCCGCCGGTGAACATTTTGGCGAGCCATCCCCAAACCAGGGCCAGCATGCCGCCTTGCGCAGGAGCGGCGGCGCCATTGGGTCCGGACGGACCGGACTGCGGCGCGCCTGCCTGACCCATCCGTCCTTCACCGCGCGCCTGCAAGACCTCGAAGGCGGATTCGCGATCGATCGCGGTATCGTATTTTCCGAGCAGGCTTGAGCGCTTGATGATCTCCTGCCGCTCTTCCGGCGTGATGGGGCCGACGCGTGCCGACGGCGGCGCGATCAAGGTCCGGGCGACCATTTCGGGCGTGCCTTTTTCGTCGAGCATCGAAACCAAGGCCTCGCCGACGCCCAATTGCATGATCGCCGCCGCTGTATCGAAGGCAGGGTTCTGCCGGAACGTGTCAGCCGCCGCTTTGACGGCCCGCTGATCGCGCGGCGTGAAGGCCCGCAAGGCATGCTGAACGCGGTTGCCGAGCTGGCCCAAAACCGTCTCCGGCACATCGAGCGGATTTTGCGTGACGAAATAAACGCCGACGCCTTTTGAGCGGATAAGCCGCACGACCTGTTCGATCGCGGTCAGAAGCGCTTTCGGCGCGCTGTCAAAGAGAAGATGCGCTTCATCGAAGAAGAAGACGAGCTTCGGCTGGTTGAGATCGCCGACCTCCGGCAATTGCTCGAAGAGTTCGGAGAGCATCCAGAGCAGGAAGGTCGCGTAAAGACGCGGCGAGCGCATGAGTTTGTCGGCCGCGAGCACATTGACGATGCCGCGCCCATCGCGATCTTTTCGCAGGAAATCGTTGATATCGAGCGCCGGCTCGCCGAAGAAGGCGGTCGCGCCCTGGTTTTCGAGCACCAGCAATTGACGCTGGATCGCCCCTATGGTCGAAGGTGCCACATTACCATATTGCGTGGTGAGGCTCGCGGCGTTCTCGGCCAGATGCTGCATCAGGGCGCGCAGATCCTTAAGATCGAGCAGCAACAGCCCCTGCTCGTCCGCAAGCTTGAAGGCGATGTTGAGCACGCCCTCCTGGATGTCGTTGAGTTCGAGAAGGCGCGCGAGCAGCAGCGGTCCCATCTCCGAGACCGTCGCGCGGATCGGATGGCCCTGCTCACCGAACTGATCTCAGATGACGGTGTTGAAATCTTCGGCGACATAGGCGCTGCCGAGATCCGCCGCGCGCTTCACGAAGGCAGGCTTCGAATCGCCCGGCATCGCAATGCCCGAGAGATCGCCCTTGATGTCGGCTGCGAAGACCGCCGTCCCCGCCTTGGCAAATCCTTCGGCCAACAATTGCAAGGTTACCGTCTTGCCGGTGCCCGTCGCACCCGTGATCAGGCCATGGCGATTGCCCTTCGAAAGCGTAAGATATTCGGGCTTGTCGCTTTTGCCGAGAAGAATACGTCCCGGCATTTGATTCGGATCATCGGCCATGGGTAGGTCCTGCGCGAAATTTTGCCGCTTCAAGCGGTCCTGCAACATTCATCATATATGAAGCAGCGAAGACCAAATGGCGATAAGCCAGCAGGGCATATAAACGCAACCGGCACTCAAGGGGTCCGCATGGAAGAACTTATCCAACGCGTCGCGACGGCCGCGGGCATAACGCCCGACAAGGCCGAAACCGCCATCGGCATGATCTTCGCCTTTCTGAAAAAGGATGGTCCGGCGGCCGAGGTCGATGCTTTATTGGCCGATCTTCCAGGGGCACAGCAAGCCGCGGCCGCGGCAGGCGGGCAAGGCGACGGGCTTTTGGGCGGGCTCATGGGCGCGATCGGCGGCGGCCTCATGGGATTAGCCGGTCAATTGACCAGCATCGGGCTTGGCATGAGCGAGATGCAGGCGATCGGCAAAGAAGTTTTCGCTTTCGCGCGCGAAAAGGCGGGCGACGAGCGGATCGGCCAGATCGTGTCCGCCATCCCCGGCTTGAGCCAGTTCATCTGAGTCCGAAGGTCAGGGCTTCGGCGGCGGCGTGACGCTGACCGCGATGCTCGCATAATAGGCGGCCAGATCGGCGATATCGGAATCGGTCAGCTTTTCCGCGACCGTATTCATCATCTCGTTCTTGCGGCCGCCCGCGCGATAGGCCCGGAGCGCGGAGGTAAGATAGGTCTGCACCTGGCCGGCAAGGTTCGGAGCCTCCGGCAATTTGGAGATACCATCGCGGCCGTGACACGCGATGCAGCCGAATGTCTTGATCTTCTGCGCGCCATTCGCGGCAGATCCATCGGCATGGGCCGCCGTTCCGGTCAAACTCAGAACGACGGCCATCGCGACGGATTTCATCTTGGACATCCTATGCCCTCGGCGGATCGACCTATTTCTTGCCGTCATAGGTGATGCGATAGACCGCGCCCGCGAGATCGTCCGCAACAAGCAGCGAGCCGTCGCGCATCTGCTCGACATCGACGGGACGGCCGGTATATTCGCCGTCCTCGTCGAGCCAGCCTTCCGCGAAGGGCTTCGAGCCTTCAGGCGCTTTGCCCTCGGCGTCAATCTTCGTCACCATGACGCGGGCGCCGACAGGCACCGTCCGGTTCCAGGAACCGTGCTGCGCGGAGAAGATCGCGCCCTGATATTCCTTCGGGAACATTTTTCCCGTGTAGATCATCATGCCGAGATCGGCGGCGTGAGCCGCCTCCTCGACGACCGGAAACACGACATCCGCCGGCGGGGTCTGGTCCTTATATTCGGCGGTCCTTGTATGGCCGCCGCCGTACCACGGGAAGCCGAAATTCTCGCCGGGCTTCGTCGCATGATTGAGTTCGCCTGCGGG
>JAATEW010000318.1 GCA_015655535.1 Hyphomicrobiales bacterium
GACGATTTCATCGACGCCTATATCGAGCTCAAGATGACCGAGGTCATGCGTTTCGAGATGACGCCGCATCCGGTCGAGTTCGAAATGTATTATTCGGTCTGAGATCAGACTGGATCATCGCAAATGCGAAAGGCGGCCTCAATGGCCGCCTTTTTGTCTAGATTGCTCCGGCGCGAGTTTTGCTCCATCTAGACGCCATGATCTTTGCCATCGACCATTTCGTTTTGACGGTCCGATCGATCGAGGAGACGTGCCGTTTTTATCAGCGTGTTCTCGGACTTGAGTGCGTCTGCGAACCAGGACGGCCGACCGCGCTCAAATTCGGCGATCAAAAGATCAATGTGCATGAGATCGGCCATGAGTTCGAGCCGAAGGCGGCGGTACCGACGCCGGGTGCCGGCGATTTTTGCCTGATCACCGTGTTTCCGATCGACGAGGTCCAGCGCAGGCTCAAAGACTGCGGCGTGAAAATCGAGCTCGGCCCCGTTGAGCGGACCGGCGCGCAAGGCCAAATGATGTCGATCTATTTCCGCGATCCCGATGGCAATCTGGTGGAGGTCAGCCGCTATATCGGCGAGCAAGCGGCTGCCAGCCCGTAGACAAGAGCTGTTTTGAGAATAATAATTGGGGTGTCAGGCTGCAAAGGTCGCCAAGCATTCATTTGGCGACCCCGTTGTCCCTCGGAAAGCAGAGCGATGCTGCAATGGATGCGCAGGTTCGCGCCGATTATCGCGGCTGTATGCCTGACCCTTATTTCGGCCGGCCCGTCGCTGCTGGGGCTGCTGGTGGTCGGGCGTCGCAGCCGCGATCCGGATGACGTCGGTCGTGGATCCGCGGATCCGACAAAGCCAGGGGCCTATGACATGTGGTCGGTATCTATCATCCCCGTTCCGCGCGTCCCTGATCTGAATTTCGCTCAGACCAGCGAACTCATCGTCGAAAACCCCGAAACCTCCATCGGCTTCCAGTCGGTAAACGAAAGTGGCGGCGTTCGAAAGACACTCAACTGATCACGATCCGCTCATTCGAGAATGGATCGTTTTGCTACTTCAAGCCGAGCCCTGCCCGCAATATGCGCCGGATCGGCATATACAGGTCAGTCAGCTCGTTCAGATCGCATTCGGGATGAAGCCTCACCAGAACATCATATTCGCGGCGTCCGGCCTCGATCGTCTTGCGGTCGATGACCGCCGCCTTTTCGACCCGTTCGAGTTCTTCCCAAAGGCCCGGCACCGCCTTGATGACCTCCAATGCCGCCTGCACGTCGGCCTCGGTCCATTGTCTCGACTTGGCAATCGCCATCACGCCTATCCCGCATCCGTTATCGCATTTCCGGACGCAAAAGCAGTGCCCACTTTTGCTGAAAATGCTCTAATCTTGTGAAACTCAGCCTGCAAGGCGTGCGGCAATATGAGGCTGCGGTGCGGCAGGCTCAAGACTCTCGCTCTTGCCGGCGAGAATGGTCCGGTAGACCGAGGTCAGACGCGCGATATGGCGGTCGAGAGTCGGCGGGTCGGCCCAATAGGCTGCGTGAGACGCCGCCGACATCCTGGCGATCGCGGCATCGTCCTTTGCGAGCCCCAGTACGCGGGCGAGATCGTCCGGGTCGCCGCCCTTGAACCAAAGACCCGTAATGCCGTCTTCGACATCTTCGCGGCCGGCGCAGCCGTCGGATACGATGACCGGCGTTCCCATGGCTTTGGCTTCGAGCACCGTCAGGGGCTGGCCTTCATACCAAAGCGAGGGAAAGACCAGCGCACGCGCGACGCGCATAGTCTCACGCACGGCGGCCGGACTCCGCCAGCCAAGCATTCGCGCTTCGGGGAATGCCGCTTTGAGTTCGGCCGCGACTGGCCCATCGCCGACAAAGGTCGGGATCATGCCGGACGCGCGCGCGGCCTTGGCGAAAAGGAAGGGGCCTTTTTCCATCGAAATGCGCCCGACGAAAATGATATCGCCGGAGGCCGGGTCCGGTTTGGGCCCCAGATCCTCCACCTCGATCGGATTGCCGACGAGATGGAGGGTGGCATCGCGGGGCAAATATTTGCCGACGATGCCCTTTTGAAACCCCGAAAGCGCGATGTAATCGGCGAAGGCATCCGGCAGGCCAGCGATCTCGCGGGCAATAGTGAGACGCGCGTTGCGCCAGAGTTTGCGCGGGTAATTGCGCGAATCGCAATGCGTCAGCCAGCATTGCGCCGAGAGCGGTGTCAGGCCGCAGGCATGACCTTGCGGATAATTGTAGAAGCCGCCATTCGGGCAGAATAGAAAATATTCGTGGATCGTATAGATAGCCGGCAGGCCCGAGGCTTTGATCGGCCAGGCGATCGCAGGCGACAGCGCCTTGGCCCAGCCATGAACATGGACGATGGTCGTATCGCGCGGCAGGCTCCCGAGGAGCTTGCCAAGCGCCGCGCCGGCTTTGGAATTCCAGGTTCCCTGCACGGCGGCAGCGACGCGCGACGGATTGCCGAGGAGATCCTTCTGGCCGAGACAGATCACTTCGACGCCGGCGGCCTCAAGCTCCGGGGCCACCGGACCCGCCGCGGCGAAGAAAATCGGCCGATGGCCGTGCCTTTTCAGGCCGACGGCGCTATCCACCGCTACTTTGGCCTGTCCGCCGCTGATCGAGGCATGGTCGACGCAGATAACGACCGTGAGGGAGGCTGAATCCGCGCCCAAGCCAAGCTTCCTTTGCGAAAAACCGCGTGACTCTAACGGACGGGACTTAAGCGAAGGTAAGTCCGATCACATATACAGGCCTTCCGCGGACGTTTTCGCAGTCCGAGGCTAAACAGAAACTCTGCCGTCCGGCGCCCGCCGATTGGTATAAACTTCCTCAGTCGAATCACCTTCGAACGGGTTCATCCTTGAAAAAGAACGATATTCCAGCTCAGCACCCGGCTAAGCCCGCGGTTCGCACCGGCGCCAAACGCGCCGCCACGGCGGTCAAACGGTCGGCGCCGCTTCTCGACGGCACGCCCGGCGAAAATGACTATACCGCAGCTTCGATCGAGGTTCTGGAGGGGCTTGAGCCGGTTCGCCGCCGCCCCGGCATGTATATTGGCGGCACCGACGAAGCCGCCATGCACCATCTCTTCGCCGAAGCGCTCGACAATGCGATGGACGAGGCCGTCGCGGGCCATGCCACCTTCATCGACGTCAATCTGGAAGCCGATGGCTTTCTGGCGGTAACCGACAATGGCCGCGGCATTCCGATCGACCCGCATCCGAAATTTCCAAAGAAATCGGCGCTCGAAGTCATCATGACGACGCTGCACGCCGGTGGTAAATTCGACTCAGGCGCTTACCAGACCTCGGGCGGTCTGCATGGCGTCGGCATTTCGGTCGTGAATGCTTTGTCGTCGCTGCTCGAAGTCGAGGTCGCGCGAGGCCAGCTTCTTTACCGCCAGACTTTTGAGCGCGGTCATCCGACGAGCCCGCTTGAAAAGCTCGGCAAGGTGCAAAACCGGCGCGGCACCAAGGTGCGGTTTCGCCCGGACGAGCAGATTTTCGGCAAAGGCGCCCATTTCAAACCGGGGCGCCTCTTCAAGATGGCGCGCTCGAAAGCCTATCTCTTCGGCGGCGTCGAAATCCGCTGGCATTGCGCGCCAAGCCTGCTTGAAGCCAATGGCGCGATTCCGCCCGAGGCCACCTTTCGTTTCCCCGGCGGCCTCAAGGATTATCTGACCCAGGAGATCGAGGGCAAGGAACTCGTCACCGATCAGGTCTTTGCCGGCAAGGTCGAAAAGCCCGGCGGGCATGGCTCGCTCGAATGGGCGCTGACCTGGATGACGCAGGAAGACGGTTTCGTGCGCTCCTATTGCAACACGATCCCGACGCCGGACGGCGGCACGCATGAAGCGGGTCTCCGCGCGGCGCTCTTGCGCGGCTTGAAGGACCATGCCGAGCGCATCGGCCAGGCCAAGCGCGCCACGCCGCTCACCAGCGAGGATGTTCTGTCCTCTTGCGCGGCGCTCATCTCCGTCTTCATCCGGGAACCGGAGTTTCAAGGCCAGAACAAAAGCCGCCTGATGACGCTTGAGGCCTCGAAGATCGTCGAGACGACGTTGCGCGACGCTTTCGACCATTGGCTCGCCGCCTCCCCCGCGCAGGCTTTGCGCCTGCTCGACTGGGCCGTCGAGCGCGCCGACGAACGGCTGCGCCGCCGTGCCGAAAAAGACATTTCGCGCAAGACCGCGACCCGCAAGCTGCGCCTGCCCGGCAAGCTCACGGATTGCTCGAATAATACATCGCAGGGCTCCGAGCTTTTCATCGTCGAGGGCGATTCCGCCGGAGGCAACGCCAAACAAGCGCGCGACCGCGTCAATCAGGCCATCCTGCCCTTGCGCGGCAAGATCCTGAACGTCGCAAGCGCGACGCGCGACAAGCTCGCCGCCAATCAGCAGCTCGCCGATCTGATCCTTGCGCTCGGTTGCGGGACGGGCACGCATTACAAGGAAGAAGAGCTCCGCTACGAGAAGATCATCCTGATGACGGATGCGGATGTCGACGGAGCCCATATCGCAACGCTGCTGATCACCTTCTTCTACCGGCAGATGCCGAAGCTCATCGAAGCCGGCCATCTCTATCTCGCCGTCCCTCCGCTCTACCGGCTGACACAGGGCTCAAAAAACGTCTATGCCCGCGACGACGCGCATAAGGATGAGTTGATCAAGAAAGTCCTGACCGGCAAAGGAAAGGTCGAGGTCTCCCGCTTCAAAGGGCTTGGCGAGATGATGGCTGCGCAGCTCAAGGAAACGACGATGGATCCGCAAAAGCGCATGCTTTTGAAGGTCGTGATCGCGACGGACGATGAAAAGAGCACGTCGGACTCGGTCGAGCGGCTAATGGGCAACAAGCCCGAGGCGCGCTTCGCCTTCATTCAGGAACGTGCTGCTTTCGCAGGTGATCTCGTTGTGCTCTGAGATTGCCGTAACCAAACCTTTACTCTCTTTTGGCAGATTGGATCACGATGTAGGTGAGCTCCAGGAGCTCATCTAAATCATGAACGTGATCGATTCTTAGAAATTTAGAGTGGGGATGCGAGCGGAAACCGCTGCACATTTTTCCTCATCCCGCTCTAGCGCGTATCAGCGGAACAGAGGGCGCAAGGTCATGTTGGAGGTTGAAGGGTCTGAGAAGCGCACGCGGGGGGCCTTGTTCGAAGGCGTCGTGCTGTCGGCCGCGGCGATCGCTTTCGGCTGCGTCGCCTTCGCGGATTTTCTCAACCACACCATGAAGCCAAAGGATCCGACATCGCTCGCCAGCACTAAAAGCGGCAACGGCCCACATTCCGGCGTCGACTATTCCGCGACCGGCTCGATCATCTCTCTCCGGCAGCCCCCCGCGCTCAGCCCCTGCGAAAAGAAATAGCCCCAAGCACGCCCAAGCCAGGGCCGCTTTCCACGGCGAAAAATCATAAGTCAGCCACGGACTTTATGACACTCTGGACAAGGGGATCGTGCGTCCTCTATAACGCGCGGCGCTCGGCGTTTCCGCCTTGCCTGCCCAGGTAGCTCAGTTGGTAGAGCATGCGACTGAAA
>JAATEW010000326.1 GCA_015655535.1 Hyphomicrobiales bacterium
CCGAGATCTCTTCGGGCGAGAACGTCACGCCGGCCGCCATGTCGTCCGAAACCCTCGGCGCTTTGTTGCAATTGTCCAAGGGTCTCACGGCCTGTAAGCAATATGGCCCCAACCGCTGGGCTTTGCGCGCTAATCCGTCGAGCGGCAATCTGCATCCGACCGAAGCCTATATCCTGGCGGAGGGCGTCGAAGGCATCGCCGACGGCGTCCACCATTACGTCTCCCGCGATCATGGTCTCGAACAAAGATGCCGGATCGCCGCCGATCATGCGGCAAAAAAAGCACCCCCCCGCCTCTGGATCGGGCTCTCCTCCATTCATTGGCGTGAAGCGTGGAAATATGGCGAGCGCGCCTTCCGCTATTGTCAGATGGACGTCGGACATGCGATCGGCGCCTTGCGCTACGCGGCCGGTGCGCTCGGCTGGACATTGGACATGGTCGAAGGGCTGACCGCGCGCGATATCGCGGCGCTGCTCGGCATCGACCGCACTGACGATTTCATCGGCAAGGCGGAGCATGAGGCACCCGACCTCATCCTCTCGGTCTCGACCGGCGCTACCGTGACGCCATTGTCGCAAACCGACCAAAGCTTCGTCGCCGACCGTCTCGCCGATTGGGCCGGCAAGGCCAATGTGCTCGATAGACATCCGATGTATCGCTGGCCGGTGATCGACGAAGCCTCGCTCGCGACCCGCAAGACGGGCACCGTCGCGGAAGCGCCCTATCGCGCCAATCATCCCGGCATCGGCGAAGGATCAAGCGAACTTGCGACGAGCGTCATCTTGAACCGGCGCAGCGCCCAGGCCTTCGACCGCAGCGCCCGCATGGGCTCGGGCGCCTTCTATCATCTGATCGATCGCCTGCTGCCGCGCCCGGTCGCGCCTTGGGATATCTGGACCTTCCAGCCGCGCATCCATCCGGTGTTTTTCATCCATCGCGTCGATGGGATCGAGCCCGGTGTCTATATTCTCGTGCGCAATCCCGAAGCCGAAATGGCGCTGCGCCAAGCGATCAATCCCGAGTTCAAATGGCGCGTGCCGGAGCATGTGCCGCCGCAACTGTCCTTCTATCAGTTGCTCGCCGGCGATACGGCCAAAATGGCGCGCGCGATTTTCTGCGGTCAGGCGATTGCGTCGGACGCCTGTTTCGGCGTCGGCATGATCGCCGAATTCGAAGGCCTCGTGCGGGCCGAGCCCTGGCGCTACAAGCAATTGCATTGGGAGGCGGGCCTCATCGGCCAGGTGCTTTATCTGGAATCGGAAGCCCTCGGTTTCCGCGGCACCGGCGTCGGCTGCTATTTCGACGATTCCATGCACGAGGTGCTGGGCCTGAAGGATGCGACATTCGCCTCGCTCTATCATTTCACCGTCGGCGCCGGCCTCGTCGATACGCGCATTCAGACCGAGCCGCCCTATGGCGACCGGACAAAACCCGACACAAAAGGTTCAGACACAAAAGGACCCGCAGCCATGGCAGAAGACACAGGCTTTGAACGCGTGGATGTCGCGTTTGCACGCACGCTCATCAAGGATGCCGATCCCTTGATCCTCGATACGCGCGATATGGGCTCTTACGAGCAAGGCCATATCGACGGCGCCGAATTCGTCAATGATTCAAACATTTCGAATTTTCTGATGACGACACCGAAGGACAAGCCGGTTCTCATCTATTGCTATCACGGCAATGCGAGCCAGGTGCGGGCGCAGACTTTTACCGACTTCCGTTTCAAGAAAGTCTATAGTCTCGACGGCGGTTTCGAGGCCTGGGTCAAAGGGCAGTAATAAACGGCCGCTAAAAGGGCTGGGTGTTAATGTAACATAGGATAGCATGTCGCATCATCTTGATTCACCTATAGCTCGGCAGGACATCCGTCTCGATATTACGGATTTATATCTTTTCCGCGGCGAGACGGGCACCGTCTTCGTCATCAACGTCTGCCACTCGATCGCAGGCGAGATCCCCGCTCCGGGCTACCACCCGGAAGGCATGTATGAGTTCAAGGTCGACCTCAACGGCGACGCGGTCGAAGAGCTCACCTACCGCATAACCTTCGATGCGCGGGACGCCGACGGCAAGCAGCGTCTCGTGCTGCGTTCCATCACCGGCGCCGAAGCCGTCGATCCAAACGCGGCGGGAACCATCGTCGCGCAGGGCACGACCGGCGAGGCGGTCGCCGCTGCGAATGGCGTGCGGATATGGACCGGCAAAGCGGGCGATCCGTTCTGGATCGAGCCGGATGTGCTTCATGCCGTCGGCCACGCATTCCAGGACGGCACCCTTATCGATCTTTCCAAATGGGATGCGAAACAAGCGAAAAATCTCTTCGCCGGACATACGATCTATTCGATCGTACTCGAAGTGCCCGACGAAGTGCTGCTCGCGGATGCCGGCGGCAATCACCGCGTCGGCGTTTGGGCGGTCGCGACGCTTGCGACCGATGCCGGCGGCTGGCGGTCGATCAACCGCGTCGGCCTTCCGATGATCCATCCGCTCTTTACGCAATTCAATGAAGACCTCGGCAACCGTCTCAACGCCGGGCGTCCGGCAGATGATTTTGCGACCTATGGCGAGACCGTCATCAAGTCGGTCTCAGGCGTCGTCGCCGCCAATGGAACCGTCGCCGACCCACGGGGATATGCGGAGAAAATCGCGCATCGGTTCTTCCCCAACATACTTCCCTATACGGTCGGAACGCCGGCCATATTCGGCTTCGCCGAATGGAACGGCCGTTCGCTGACGGACAATGCGCCCGACGTGATGTTTTCGATCGCGTCGAACACGCCCGTCAGTCTCGGCATCGGCAAGGAATCCGTCGCTTCGAAGCCGTCGCAGAAATTCCCTTACGTTCCTGCCGCCTCTTAGACCCACCCAATACCCGGAGCATATCATCATGGCACAAGCGGCAGGCTTTCGCAGGATCGACGTCGCCGCCGCGCGTGACATTATGGGCCGCGGCGCGCTCGTTCTCGACGTGCGCGACGCGGACTCCTATAAGCGCGGCCATATCGAAGGCGCCGAGCTCGCGACCAAGGAAAACTTCCAAGGCTTTGTCGCGAACGCGCCGAAAGATAAACCGCTCATCATCTGCTGCTTTCACGGCAATTCGAGCTAGGCCTATGCGAAGCATTTCGCCGATCAGGGCTTCGCCGATGTCTACAGTCTCGACGGCGGCTATGAGGCCTGGGCATATGCCGAAAGCATGGCGCCGAAGCCGGCAGCCGTTGCGTCCGTGACACTCAGCCAGGAATTGCAGGCCTTTCTCGCGGAGCATGGTTTTGCGCCGGGCGACATCAATACACATAACAAGGATCAAGCAACGCCTTTGATGCTCGCCGTGCGGCTCGCGCCGCCCGCCTTCGTCAAAGAGCTGCTTGATGCCGGCGCCGACATTCATGCCGTCAATGCCGACGGCAATCAGGCTTTATGGCTCGCCTGCGTCGGCGAAATCGTCGAGAACATGCAGCTTCTCATCGATGCGGGCATCAATGTGCAGCACATCAACGTCAATGCCGCGACCCCCTTGATGTTCGCCGCCTCTTCCGGCCGCGCCAAAGCCGTCGCGACCCTGCTCGCAGCCGGCGCCGATCCGCTGTTCGACACCGATCTCGGCCTCACCGCGCTCGACATGGCCTCCTCGGTCGAATGCCTCAATCTCATGCGCGATGCGATAAAACGCAAAAAGGCGTCGTAAAATCCCGGAAATATTGCATTTGGGGCGCTGGCTGTAACAAATTCGGCGATTTTTCGTATGTTAGAGCGAGGATAGATTTCCTCGATCATCCTGCAACCTTTGCAAGATTATTCCGTTTAAGTGACCGTGGGCGCAGCTATTGTTTCGCGGTCCTGAAGGCCCACATCTAACGCGCAAACCTCGAATGCCCGTTGTCCAGGGCAAGCCTCGCGCCGATTGGAAGACGACGCTTAAGGCCTCCACTATCCCAGACAAACATCCAACGTTCCCGTCGGAGTTCCCATGGCAAGCCCGTCGAACGCAAAGCCCAAAACCCATGGTCTTCGCGCGGTTCCGGTCGATCTGGACCAAAATCTCCTCACCACACGCATGCTGACGCAGAATCTCGCGGTGCCTCTCACCGACGAAGATCAGACCGTTCAGGCCTGCCCGGACGCAAGTCCGACGAAGTGGCATCTCGCTCATACGAGCTGGTTTTTCGAGACCTTCGTGCTGCAGCCCTTTCTGTCCGGCTACAAAGTTTTCGATACGCGCTATAATTATTGTTTCAATTCCTATTACGAAGCGCAAGGCGCGCGCCATCCAAGACCTGCGCGCGGGCTGCTCTCGCGGCCGAGCGCAGCCGACGTGCGCCGCTATCGCGCGCATGTGGACGATGGTCTCGCGCGGCTTTTTGTAAGCGGACAGGCCTACGAGCCGCAGATCGCATCGCTTCTCGAAATCGGTCTCAACCACGAACAGCAGCATCAGGAATTGCTGCTGACCGATATTCTGGCCCTCTTCGGCACCAATCCCTTGCGGCCTGCCTATCGCGACACGCCTTTGACGTCATTGGGACAAGAGGCACATCCGCCGCGTTGGATTCCGTTTGGCGGCGGCCTCTACACGATCGGCCATGCGGAGCCTGGCTTTGCCTATGACAATGAAATGCCGCCGCATCGTGTTTTCGCAAATCCCTTCAAGCTCGCCGACCGGCTCGTGACCAATGGCGAATGGCTGGAATTCATGGATGACGGCGGTTACGACTCCCATCAGCATTGGCTTGCCGACGGATGGACGACGATTCACGAACTGAACTGGCAGGCGCCGCTCTATTGGGAACAGCAAGACGGTGCCTGGCATCAGATGACATTATATGGTCTCGCGCCCATCGACCTCGCGGCCCCCGTCAGTCATGTCAGTTTTTACGAGGCCGACGCCTTCGCCCGCTGGGCCGGTAAGCGTCTACCGACGGAATTTGAATGGGAGGTCGCCGCGGCAAGCGTTGCCGTCGAAGGCAATATGCTGAACAGCGGCGCCTTGCGGCCTTTGCCTGCGGCCCGGGCAAATGACATGACGTTGTCGCAAATCTTCGGCGATGTATGGGAGTGGACGCAGAGCGCCTACGCCCCATATCCCGGCTATCGGCCGGCAGAAGGCGCGATCGGCGAATATAATGGCAAGTTCATGTGCTCCGAGCAGGTATTGCGCGGCGCCTCATGCGCGACGCCCGATTCACATGCGCGCAGAACCTATCGCAATTTCTTCTATCCCCATCAGCGCTGGCAATTCTGCGGCCTGCGCCTAGCCGACGAGGCCTGAATGTCGCCAGCCCTTTCCGCGAAGACCGCGCGCGTTATAACGCCGGATGACGAATTTGCCCGCGCTCTTGTCGACGGATTGTCGGCGCCTCAAAAATCCCTGCCCTGCCGCTTCTTCTACGATGCGCTGGGCAGCGAGCTCTTCGAGAAGATCACGCAACTGCCGGAATATTATCCGACGCGTTCGGAAATCGCGATCCTGGAGGCGCAGGCAGCCAGCATAGCGGCGCATACGCCGCCAGGCAGTGTGCTGATCGAATTCGGCTCGGGCTCAAGCCGCAAGACCGAGATCGTGCTGGCCGCCGTGCCGAGCCTTGCCGCCTATGTGCCGATCGACGTATCGGGCGATGCGCTCGCGGAAGCAAAGCTGCGTCTGCATGCACGTTTCCCAACCCTCCGCGTGCTACCCGTGATCGGCGATTTCCGCGCAACGCTGACTTTGCCGAGCGAGCTTGCGCGGCGCCCGCGCCTTGGCTTCTTCCCCGGCTCGACGATCGGCAATTTCACGCCGATCGAGGCGCGCACTTTGCTCACCTCCATGGCGCATACGTTGAAAAACGGCGGACGGCTTTTGATCGG
>JAATEW010000022.1 GCA_015655535.1 Hyphomicrobiales bacterium
GAACGACGGAGCCGAGATATTTCTGGACGAGTTCGGGATGCGTATGAACAGCTTCCGAGATCGGGCAGAAGATCACGCCTACCTTGGCCAGTTCTTCCTTGAAGGTCGTCACGACCGACACCGAGTCGAACACGGCGTCGACCGCGATCTTGCGCTCGCCGACCGGATTGCCGTCTTCGTCGTAAAGCTGCTCTTTGGGCGCCTCGGGCTGCTGCTGGACACCGGCGAGGATCGCCTGCTCCTTCAGCGGAATGCCAAGCTTCTCATAGACTTTCAGAAGCTCCGGATCGACTTCGTCGAGCGACTTCGGTCCCGACATCGATTTCGGCGCCGAGTAATAATAGAGATCCTGGTAATTGACGGGCGGGAAACTCACGCGCGCCCAGGTCGGCTCCCGCATGGTCAGCCAGCGCCTATAGGCTTCGAGACGCCATTCCGTCAGCCAAGCCGGCTCGTTCTTCTTGGCGGAGATGAACCGAACAATGTCTTCATTCAGACCTTTCGGCGCCTTATCGGCTTCGATCTCCGACGAGAACCCATACTTATATTCGCTTACGTCGATCGCCTTGACCTGATCGACCGTTTCCTGGACCGCAGCCATACTATTCTCCTCACCTTGGCGGTTACAAAGACCGCTGGTTCAGACATCATCTCAACCAGGTTGCCCCGGTCATTCACGCAGCAGATTTCACATGTTGTCTTTGTGCCAATCGCCTCATCCTGACCGTTCCGACCGCCTTTTCGAATGCCCGACTAAAAAGCTCTACATCCTCAACCTGCGAGTTCCACCCGAGACTGACCCGGATCGCCCCCCGCGCTACGTCCTTTGGGACGCCCATCGCAGCCAAAACATGCGATGGCTTCACTTTGCCCGACGAACAGGCCGAACCAGACGAGACTGCCACGCCCTCAATGTCGAGAAGCATAAGCAAGAACTGTGCCTCCAGACCCTCCAGCGCGAAGCAAGAGGTATTTGGTAAACGGCTCACCTCGCGCCCGAAAAACACTGCATCCCCAGCCAGCCGCGCGACATCGGCTTCGAGCTGTTCACGGAGCATGCTGAGATGCGCGGCGTCATGGTTCTGCCGGGCAATCGCGGCGGCCGCGCCGAAACCGGCGATGGCCGCGACATTCTCCGTCCCGGCTCGCAAACCGCGTTCCTGACCGCCGCCGCTGAGCAAGGGCGCGCCGATATGAAGATCATCCGTGGCCATGCAAAGCGCGCCTGCACCTTTCGGGCCGCCGAACTTATGGGCCGAAAGCACCAGAATATCGGCGCCAAGCGCGGCCATGCCACAATCGATCTTGCCCGCCGCCTGCACGGCGTCGCAAACCACCAATCCGCCCACGGCATGGACCAGGCCTGCTGCTTCCGCGACAGGCTGCACGGTGCCGGTTTCATTATTGGCGGCCTGCAAAGCCAGCATCACGCGCTGGCCCTCATGCTTTTCAAGCGCCGCATGAAGCGCGGAAAGATCGATGATACCGGAGGATGTTAGAGCGAGATCATCAACCTGTTCGCGGGGAAAGCGATGACCGGAACGAACGCAGGCATGTTCGCCGCCGGCGACCAGAAGCACATCGATGGGCTTCGTCGAGCCCTTGGTCTCGATGAAGGGCGTCAAAGCCAGATTGAGCGCTTCCGTCCCGCCGGAGGTGAAAAAGGTCGATTTCGGATGCGCGCCAGCCAGATGCGCGACATCGATCCGGGCCGATTCGATCATGGCGCGGGCAGCACGGCCTTCAGCATGGGCAGAGGAGGCATTGCCTACCTGCTCCAAGGCCGACCACATCGCAGCCTTCGCCGCCGGGTGCAGCGGTGTCGTCGCATTATGATCGAGATAGGCACGAGACCGCGACACAGCGCCAGCCTTTTCAAAACCCGCGGACCTATTTTGGAGGGCCACAGCTTGCCAAAATACTTGCAATTCGGGCGATCAACCATGGTAGAAGGCGGATGCGCGCTCCACATCATGGAGCCTGAGCTCGCCCGCCAAAATGGACGTTCGCCAAGCCGTCAGGGCTTAGAATTGTTCTAACAGCATATAGGCGCTGCAAGATGCCAGAGTCAAGTGCAGACGGCGTAAAGTTCAGCAGCGTTCGGAGCCAATTCTATAGTTTCATGAATGAGATATGCGCAAAAACTCAGCATCAGCCTGCTTTCCGAGCACAAGATCGCGATGATCCCGGATTGGACCCTTTGAAGATCATATATGCGATCGATTTTAGATACTTAGAGCGGGATGCGGGCGGAAAACGCTTCACATTTTTCCGCATCGCGCTCTGCAGCGATAGAGCCTGAGTCCGCCACACCACCTTGACAGTTTTGTGTCGGGTTTAATCCCGCCATCCCGCGAATGAGCATAATTAAGGAACGACGATGCCCGAAGTCATCTTCAATGGTCCCGCCGGCCGCCTGGAGGGGCGGTTTCATCCCTCCACGAAACGCGGCTCGCCCATTGCGATTATTCTTCATCCGCACCCGCAATTCGGCGGCACGATGAACAATCAGATCGTCTATAATCTCTATTATGCCTTTGCCGAGCGCGGGTTTTCGGTTTTGCGCTTCAATTTCCGCGGCGTCGGGCGCAGCCAGGGCGGTTTCGATCATGGCCAAGGCGAATTGTCCGACGCGGCCGCGGCGCTCGATTGGGCACAAACGATC
>JAATEW010000189.1 GCA_015655535.1 Hyphomicrobiales bacterium
CAAACCTCGGATTTCAGGCATGAAAAAAGGCACGCTGGGAAGACGTGCCTTTTTTCGTCGCGCGGGAGGCGCTTTCCGCGAAAGGCGCCTTAGACGAGGCTGCCGTTCGTTGCTTGAACCGGTGCGGTCACCGCCGGTTCGCTTTGCAGGATCAGAGCGCGGCGCATGGGCTTGATGACGAAGAGCGCCAGAAGCGCCGCCGTAATATTGAGCCCGACGGCGATGCTGAACACGGCGTACCATCCATAGGCGACAGCCACGAGACTCGCGAGCGGCACGAGCAGAGAGGCGGTTCCTTTGGCCGTATAGAGCATGCCGGCATTGGTCGCGGCATATTTGGAGCCGAACGTGTCGCCGCATGTCGCCGGAAACAGGCTGTAGATTTCGCCGAAGACGCCGAAGAACAGGCCTGATGCCAGCACGAAGACGATCGGGTTCTGCCCATAGGCGCAAAGCGTCAAAAGCGCCGCCGCGCCGAGGCTGAAGGCGAGGAACATCGTGTTCTCGCGGCCGATATGATCGGAGACGTAACCGAAGAACGGCCGGCCGAAGCCGTCGAAGATACGGTCGAGCGAAATGGCGAACGTCAAAGCCGCCATTTCGAAACCGAGCAGGCTGACTGGCACATCGGCAATCTTGTAATCATGCGCGATGGGGCCGATTTGCGCCGCCGTCATGAGGCCGCCCGCGGCGACCATTACGAAGGCCGCATACATGACCCAGAAAACCGGTTGCTTGATGGTCTTCGAGGGCGGGTAATCGATTTTGGTTTGCGGCAGGTGAAGCTTCTTCTTGCGCGGCGGGATCGCATGTTCCGGCTTGCGCAGGAAAAGCGCGAGCAAGACGACGATGATGCCTTGCCCGATACCGAAGGTGAAGAAGGCGTTCTGGTAGCCGCTCGTGACGATCATCTGGGCGATCGGGACCACAGTCAAAGCCGCGCCCGCGCCAAATCCCGCGGCCGTCGCGCCAGCCGCGAGACCGCGGCGATCGGGAAACCATTTGAGCGCATTGCCGACGCAGGTGCCATAGACCGCGCCCGCTCCAATACCTGCGACTACGGCTGCCGCGTAAAGGAGGAAGAGCGAATTCGCCATGGAGTTCAAGACCCAGGCGAGTGCGATCATGACGCCGCCGAACATGATGACTATGCGGGGGCCGTAGCGGTCGACGAACCAGGCTTCTATGGGAACGAGCCAGGTTTCGGTGACGACGAAGACTGTGAAGGCCAATTGGATGGCTGGTCGGCCCCAATGGAATTTCGCATCGATCGGATCGACGAACAGGGTCCATCCATATTGCAGGTTTGCGATCATCGCCATGCAGACGATGCCCATGGCGAGTTGAAGCCAGCGAAACCACGGAGCAGGCGCACCTGCCTCCGTAGGAGATTGCGACGTCTCCATTAAATCCTCCCAGAACTCTTTATCGCCGGCTTTTGGTACCGGTTATGCTGGTATACTTGTATAAGATATGCCACCATGCAAGAGTTTATTTCGATCGGATGACAACTGATATCTATGGTTGTGCTCTGTGAGCATTATCTTTCCTACATATTTTTCAACGTTTGACCACGGTCACGTTTGACCGAGAAAAACCCGTCCTGACGCAGGTGCTGCGCAAAAAGACTCAAATAGATTCAGTATTTTATAGCTAAAGATGACGCTTATTTTGTTTGCTCTCGGCGGCACGCGGCCAAACAAATCTTTGTCTCGAATCTCTTAAAACCAAGACGTTGCTCCCAGAGCGAAATGATATGCTGTAGTTGGTATTCCAATTTGTGGCATAATGATTGCCGTTGACATGCTGGCATCTGGCATGCCAATATTTCCTTCACAAATTGAGCCCGTTTTGACGGGCCAGGCAGGATTCAGGATGGCGATAGACATCAAGCGGCCCGGGCAAAACGCCCATGACGAGCTTTTCCCGAAAATCCGGGCGGAAGAGAGCTTCAAGAACAAGGTCTATACGGCCTTGAAGGAAGCGATCATCCGGATGGACGTTTATTCGGACCCCGATCCGGTGATGCTCGACGAGCGCGAGCTGTCGGAACGGCTCGGCGTCAGCCGCACCCCCATTCGCGAAGCCGTCGCCATGCTCGAACAAGACGGTTTTCTGCGCACGGTTCCGCGCCGCGGGATTCTCGTCATCCGCAAGACGCAGCGCGAAATCGTCGAGATGGTGCAGGCCTGGGCCGCTCTCGAGAGCATGGCCGTCCGCCTCATCTCGATGAATCCTCACGCGGACGTCGGCGCTCTGCGCCAGATCTTCGAAGAGTTCAGCGCGAACCATAAGCCGTCCGAGCATATCAACGAATATTCGTCGGCCAATATCGCCTTTCATCAGGCGATCATCCGCATGAGCGGATCGCAGGTCCTGGCCGACATGACCGAAAATCTTCTGCTGCATGTCCGCGGCATCCGGCAATTGATGATCAGCAAACATGATCGCGCCGAACGTTCGTTCGAAGAGCATCTTGCCATCATCACCGCGCTGGAAAGACGCGAAACCGAGGAGGCCGTGCGCCTGTCGCGCGACCACACGCTCGGTCTTGCCGCCGTGGTCGAAGAGCAGGGGACAGAATTGTTCCAATAGGACGGGAAACAGTCCGCGATATTCATAAGGGAGAGAGACGATGTTGAAAGAGGCCGCGAGAGCCGAGGCTCGGCAGGGCGAAACGACCACAGCCGACGCTGAGCTGAAGGCGAAGCCGCGCGACGCCGGCGTCGTCACGGCCGAAGCCGCCGCCGAAGCAGAGCTGACCGACGGCTTTCATCTCGTCATCGATGCGCTGAAGCTCAATGGCATCGACACGATCTACGGCGTCCCCGGCATTCCGATCACCGATCTCGGCCGTCTCGCACAGGCCGAAGGCATGCGCGTCATCTCGTTCCGGCACGAGCAGCACGCCGGCAACGCCGCGGCGATCGCGGGCTTCCTGACGAAAAAGCCCGGCATTTGCCTCACCGTGTCGGCGCCGGGCTTCCTCAACGGGCTCACCGCGCTCGCCAATGCGACGACCAATTGCTTTCCGATGATCCAGATCTCCGGTTCGTCCGAGCGCGAGATCGTCGACCTGCAGCAGGGCGACTATGAAGAGATGGACCAACTCGCCATAGCCAAGCCGCTCTGCAAGGCGGCCTTCCGCGTGCTGCACGCGGCCGATATCGGCATCGGCGTGGCGCGCGCGATCCGCGCCGCCGTGTCCGGCCGTCCGGGTGGCGTCTATCTCGACCTGCCGGCGAAGCTCTTCTCTCAGGTCATGGACGCGGCCGAAGGCGCGAAGTCGCTCGTCAAGGTCATTGACGCTGCTCCGGCCATGCCTCCGGCACCAGCTGCTGTCGAGCGGGCGCTCGAATTGCTGAAGGGTGCCAAGCGTCCGCTCATCATCCTCGGCAAAGGTGCCGCCTATGCGCAGGCCGATGAAGACATCCGCGCGCTCATCGAGAAGAGCGGCATTCCCTATCTGCCGATGAGCATGGCCAAGGGCCTTC
The DNA here is from genome assembly GCA_015655535.1 of Hyphomicrobiales bacterium. Taxonomy (GTDB): domain Bacteria; phylum Pseudomonadota; class Alphaproteobacteria; order Rhizobiales; family Beijerinckiaceae; genus Methyloferula. Next base: position 3,495 of record JAATEW010000189.1, read on the forward strand.
TGCCCGACACGCATCCGCAATCGGCCTCCGCCGCCCGCTCGCTCGTGCTCAAGGAAGCCGATGTCGTGATGCTGATCGGCGCGCGTCTCAACTGGCTCCTGTCGCATGGCAAGGGCAAGACCTGGGGCAAGCCGGGATCGCAAAAATTCATCCAGATCGACATCGAGCCGCGGGAGATGGACTCGAATATCGAGATCGCCGCGCCGCTCGTCGGTGACATCGGCTCCTGCGTCGCGGCTCTTCTCAAGGGCGTTGACGGCAAGTGGCAAGTACCGCCCGCCGACTGGACCGGCAAGATCCAGACGAAGAAGGACGAGAACCTCGCCAAAATGGCGTCGAAGCTCGGCAAGAATTCGACGCCGATGGATTTCCATTCCGCGCTCGGCGCGCTGCGCACCGTCATCAAAGAGCGGCCTGACGCGATCCTCGTCAACGAGGGCGCCAATACGCTCGATCTGGCGCGTGGCGTCATCGACATGTATCAGCCGCGCA
>JAATEW010000429.1 GCA_015655535.1 Hyphomicrobiales bacterium
TATAACGCGTCGGCAAAAGTGGTCTTTTCGTTGGCGACTGGGAACAGGTTCTGGTTGGGAATGATGATCAGCGTGTCAACCGCCTTCTGCAGGTCGGAGATGCCGTTCTCGGCGATCTTCATGCGACGGCCGCCCTCGAAGTGGAAGGGCTTGGTGACAACGCCGACCGTGAGGATGCCCAGTTCCCGGGCGGCTCTAGCGATGACTGGCGCGGCGCCGGTGCCGGTGCCGCCGCCCATGCCGGCGGTGACAAAGACCATATGAGCGCCTGCGAGATGATCGCGGATTTCATCGATCGCCTCTTCGGCCGCCGAGCGGCCGACTTCGGGCTGCGAGCCCGCGCCCAAGCCTTCGGTGACTTGCAGGCCCATCTGAATGATGCGCTCGGCTTTGGATGAGGCCAGCGCCTGGGCGTCCGTATTGGCGACGATGAAATCGACGCCGATCAGACCCGAGACGATCATATTATTGACCGCGTTGCCGCCCGCTCCGCCGACGCCGCACACCATGATCCTTGGCTTGAGCTCCCGCAGTTCCGGAGCTTTGAGATTGATCGTCATCGTCTGGCCTCTCGACGTCGGGGCGTTTTGGACGCCCCTGGGTTACATGTCATGTGATTCGCAGGAAAAATGAAATGGCCGCCGCGCCTTTTCATGCCTCCTGAGGTTTAAAAACTCGTTCTCAACCAGTGCCCGACTCGGGCAACGTATCCATTTGTACTTACCGCCGCCTGTGGCGGTGACGTACGGCCCAAGCGGAACCGTTCGATCTTGGCCATTTGCGGGTAGATCAGAAGGCCGATGGCGGCCGAGAAGGATGGGCTCTTCGCCGACTCCGGCAGGCCCTTGATTCCAAGCGGGCGGCCGATTCGCGCCTGCTTGCCGATGATCCGTTTCGCCTCTTCGGCGAGGCCCGGAAGCTGGCTCGCGCCGCCGGTCAGGATCAGCCCGTGTCCGGCCAAGCTCGAAAAGCCCGATTGTTTCAGCCGGTCGCGCGCGAATTCCAACATTTCCTCGACGCGCGGGCGAATAATCCGCACGAGCTGCGATTTCGGAACATAGACGGGGCGCTCGGAATCTTCGCCGACCGGCATGATGCCGATCGACTCCCGCTCGTCGGAAGCCGACGGCAGGCACGAACCATAGAGCGTCTTCAAACGTTCGGCGTCGGCAAGCCTGATGTTGAGGCCGCGCGCTATATCCATCGTGATGTGATTGCCGCCCATCGCGAAAGCATCGACATGGGCGAGATGGCCGCCAGCAAAAACGCCGACCGACGTCGTGCCGCAGCCGATGTCGACCAGCGCGGTGCCCAGTTCGGCTTCGTCGTCGACGAGAGTCGAAAGCCCGGCGGCATAGGGTGCCGCGACCATGGCTTCGACCGAAAGATGGCAGCGTTCGACCGCCAGCATGAGATTGCGGATAGCAGCCGAATCGCAGCTCACCACATTCAGATCGGCTTTGAGTTCTTCGCCGACCATGCCTTTCGGGTCGCGAATATTCTGGATTTCGCCTAGCGCGAAATTGGTCGGCACCGAATGCAGGACGATGCGTCCGCGCGGTGCCGCATGCGAGGCGCAGGCCTCAAGCACGCGATGCACGTCGCCTTCGGTGACGGCGCGTCCGCCGATGACCACTTTAGCGTCGTAAAGCTGCGAGGCGAGACGGCAGCCAGCCGCCGTCACGATGACGCTTTCGACCTGAACGCCGGCCATGCGCTCCGCCGCGTCGACGGCGAGCCTGATGGCTTTTTCGGCCTCATCGAGATCGACCACGGCGCCGGCCTTGATGCCCAGCGAGCGCTGATGGCCGATGCCGAGGATGCGGCAGCTATGCGTCCGGCCGCGCAGCATCTCGGAGGCCGCGATCGGATCGAGCCGCGCGATCAGACAGACGATCTTCGAGGTCCCGACATCGAGCACCGAAAGGAAGGCGCTGCGGCGCGCCGACAGCGGACGCAGGCGCGGTGGTGTTGTCCGCGCGCTCATGTCTGACCGCCCTTCGGCTTTGCCTTATGGGCGAGCAATGCCGCGCGCACGCCGGCCGCTTCCTCCGAAAGGCGCGCGACGACGCGTCCCGCCTGGCGCAGATCGAGCGACAGAATATCCTTGTCGAGCACATGAAAATCACGCTGCAGGCCGGCAAGCACCGCGACCGCCGCGAGAGTATCTTTTTCGGGCAGCAGGATCTCGACGCCATTTGAAGCCTTCAAGGTCCAGCGCCGTTGCGACACGAACATGCCGGCCCGGATGCGGCCGCGCAAATCGCCGAGCGCGTCCAGGATCGCGACATAGTCGCCGAGCTTTTCATTGGCGCCATCGCCTGCGACGAAAGGCAGGCCCGCGAAGCGCGCGTCACGCATCGAGTCGATCGGCATCCCATCGGCGGCGATGATCTGGACATGACCGTTCTGCTGCCAAAGCGCATAGGGTTCGCGCTCTTCGATCTCGATCAGCAGACGATCTGGATAGAGTTTCGCGACGCTTGCCTCCTTGATGAGA
>JAATEW010000234.1 GCA_015655535.1 Hyphomicrobiales bacterium
AAGGCGTTGCATTATATCGTCGATCACGAGTCCTATGATCAGTCGATGGAGCGCCAATGGGCCTAGGCCCGCATGTCCTGGACGGGCTCGGGCGATGCCGCGACGTATGCCATCTTTTTCGGGCTCTAGGAGCTCGTCGGCGCGACTGAGTTTTTGGGCTATGAGACGGAACAGGCGGTCGGCATTGTTGCCGCCATCGTGAAGGATGGCCAGGAGGTGCAAAGCCTCAAGGAAGACTAGTCCGGCCTCATCATTCTCAATCAGACGCCCTTTTATGGCGAATCGGGCGGGCAGGTCGGCGACCATGGCTTCATGATCGCGCCTTCCGTCGCGGTGAAGATCGCCAATGTGCAAAAGAAGCTCGGCGATCTCTTCGTGCATGACGCCATCGTCGAGCGCGGCGAACTCGTGGTCGGGCAGGAGCTTGAGCTCATCGTCGATCATTCGCGTCGCGCCGCCGTGCGCGCCAATCATTCGGCGACACATCTTCTGCACGAGGCGCTTCGCCAAGTGCTCGGCGATCATGTTGCGCAGAAGGGTTCGCTCGTTGCGCCCGATCGTCTGCGCTTCGATTTCGCGCATCCGAAGCCGATTTCGCCGGAGGAGCTGACGCGGGTCGAAGAGATCGCCAACGCGGCCGTGTTGCAGAACGCGCCGGTCTCGACGCGGCTGATGAGCCAGGAGGCGGCGATCGAATCCGGCGCCCGCGCTTTATTCGGTGAAAAATATGGTGACGAAGTCCGCGTCGTCTCGATGGGTCATGCGCTCGAACCGGAGGCCGCGCCGTCGGCTGCCTTCTCGACCGAGCTTTGCGGCGGCACGCATGTGTCGCGTACGGGCGACATCGGCCTGATCTCGATTGTCTCCGAAGGCGCGGTGGCGGCGGGCGTGCGCCGCATCGAGGCGAAGACGGCGACGGAAGCCCGGCATCACCTGAACGAGCAGGCGCATCGCCTGCATGATCTGGCCTCTTTGCTGAAAGCGCCGGAAGACGAACTCAACCAGCGTCTCGCGAGCCTTCTCGACGAACGCCGCAAGCTCGAACGCGAATTGACCGACGCGCGCCGCAAGCTCGCGATGGGCGGCGGTGAAGGTGCCGCGCCCGTGGCGCAAGAGATCGACGGTATCAAATACCTCGGCCGCAGCGTCTCCGGCATCGACATGAAAGACCTGAAGCCGCTGGCCGATGAGGCCAAGCAAAGCGTCGGCTCCGGCGTCGTCGCCATCGTCGGCGTCGCGGCGGATGGCAAGGCCGGTGTCGTCGTCGGCGTGACGCCGGATTTGACCGCGCGTTTCGATGCGGTCGCGCTCGTGCAGGCGGCCGCGGCCGCGCTTGGCGGCAAAGGCGGCGGCGGCCGCCGCGATCTCGCCCAGGCCGGCGGCCCGAACGGTACCGCGGCTGAGGCGGCTCTGGAGGCTGTCGGTCAGGCTCTGCGCGAAAAGGCGGGCGTCGATTGAGGTCAGGGCGATGTGCGCCATCACGCGCCGCACCATGCTGAGCGCGCCTCTTATGGCGGCATTGGCAGATGTCGCTTCCTCGGTGGCCGGTGGGGCGCATCTGCAAATCGTCCCCTTCGAGACGTCGCCCTTTCCCTATGCAGGCGATATCCCTGGCCAGAACAAGCCGTTTCTCGACGCGGCTTCCGGCACGCGGCGCGGCCATACCTCGCCGCGCGGCGGCATCTATTGGGAGGACGAGACCTATAGCGACCGGCGCGTACTGCTTTATGTGCCGCCGGGCTTCGATCCTAAACGGCAAGCTGCGATCCTGATGTTCCTGCATGGCAACAAGGCGCAGCTGATGCGCGATGTCGTCATGCGCCAGCAAATCCCCCAGCAAGTGGCGGCCTCTGACCTCAACGCCGTTCTGGTCGCGCCGCAATTCGCGGTCGATGCCTTGGATTCAAGCGCCGGCCGGTTTTGGGACGCGACTGTTTTCCCGCAATTTCTCGACGAGGCCGCCGAACGTTTGGCGGCGCTCGCAGGCGATCCCGGCACGCGGCATCTCTTTCAAACCTGTCCGGTCGTGCTCGCCGCCTATAGCGGCGGCTATATGCCGGCATCCGCCATTCTTCAGGCGCGCGGCGCGGAGCGCGTGAAGGGCGTGCTTCTCTTCGACGCGCTCTACGGCGAGATCGACACATTCGCCGATTGGATCGCGCGGCAGAGATCGCAAAGCTTTTTCTTCAGCGCCTATTCGGCTTCGACGAAGGCGCAAAATCTCGACCTCGAAAATCGCCTCGCCGAGAAGGGCATTGCCGCGCATCAGCAATTGCCGCAGCATTTCGCGCCGGGCGAGATCGCCTTTTTGGCCGCGGGCGATTCGATCGTGCATAATGATTTCATGTCGCAGGCCTGGACGCGAAATCCCTTGAGCGCCGTTGCAGGCAGGCTCCGAGGTGCCATTTGAGCTGGCGCGAATTCTGGAACGAGCCGCATTCGATCTATGTCAGCGCCCGTCACAGGCTCTTGCATTATGATCGCATCGCGAAGGACATAGCAGCGCTCATTCCGTCGCCCGATACCGTCGTGCTGGACTATGGATGCGGTGAGGCCTGGTCCGCCGGTCTCGTCGCGGGAAAATGCGCGAAGCTCTATCTGCTCGATGCCGCGCCCAATGTGCGGGACAAATTGCGCCAGCGTTTCGCCGACGAGCCCAAGATCACGGTCTTGGACGAGGACAGCTTCCTTGCTTCGCCTGATGGCAGCCTCGGCGTGGTGGTCTGCAATTCCGTTTTGCAATATGTGCGTGCGGACGAAGCCGCGCGCCTTATCGAAATTTGGCATGACAAACTGAAACAAGGCGGACGACTCGTCCTCGGCGATGTGATTCCGCCCGACCTTGGAACGGTGGAAGATGTGAAGGAGCTGCTCACCTTCGCGTTAGAAGGCGGCTTTCTATTCGCGGCTTTGAGGGGACTCGTCGCGACTTTCTTTTCGAATTATCGCGCGCTACGCGAGGCGATCGGCCTTACGACCTATATGGCAGAAGACATGCTCGTCTTGCTGACGAAGCACGGCTTTGCCGCCAAACGTGCCGAACATAATATCGGCCATCAACAGGGCCGAATGACATTCCTCGGCACGAAGGTATAGAGAATTGCTTCCATCTTGGAGAGCCGTCATTGCGAGCGTAGCGAAGTAATCCAGAACCTTCGCTCCAGAGGTCGCCTCCTGGATTGCTTCGTCGCTTCGCTCCTCGCAATGACGTTTGAAAGAGAAGGCCCGATTCTAGAAGACCGCGCTAGACCAAAGCGATCGCGGCGATCTGGCGGCCGTAATCGGCATCCTGCCGATGCGTGCAGCGGCGATAGCTGAAGAAGCGCGTCTCGTCGGCATAGGTATCGAGGTCGAGATTGGTGAAGCTTCCGACGCCGGCCTTAGTCAAACGCAGTCCGATGAAGCCCGGCAGATCGAAATAGGCATGGCCCTCGCGCGGCGACGGCTTGAAAAAGGCACCGTAGGACTCAGCCACCTCGGCAAAGCGTGCGACGAATTCCGGGCCGACCTCATAGGAATTCGGTCCGATGGTCGGACCGAGCACGGCTTTGATGCTCTCTCGCTTTGCGCCAAGCTTTTCCATCTGCGCCAAGGTCGCTTCCAAAATGCCGGTAAGCGCGCCCTTCCAGCCGGCATGTGCGGCCCCGATCACATGGGCCTTGGGCTCGACAAACAAGGTGATCCCGCAATCGGCGCCGGTGACGCCAAGCGCGAGGCCGCGCGTCGCGGTCACGAGCCCGTCGCAGCGCGGCCGCTCGTCGCCGAAGGGCGCTTCCACAATCAAGGCATCGGAAGAATGGATTTGATAGGGCACCAGGAGATGGGCGGGCTCGACGCCGAGATGCAGAGCCATGCGGCTACGGTTCTCGGCAACGGCCGCGGGATCGTCTTTCGATCCGACGCCACCGTTCAGCGAGGCATAGACGCCGGTCGAGACGCCGCCCTGGCGCGTGAAGAAACCGTGCCGCACACCTTGCGTTTCAAGCTCGGGCGCATGAAGGGCCAAAACATCGCTCATGCGGTATCTGCCTCGAAGCCTGGAGGAATGGGAAGTCCGGGGCTCGTTACTGCCAGCACTTTGAAAAGTTCTGCCATGCTCGCACGCGGACCCATTTGCGGGCCAGGACGCGCCAACCGGTCGAGCGCTGCCTCGATCCCGGCCTTTTGCCGCGCATCGGCGCGCTGTGCGAGCTGGGCCGCGCGCTCAAAAATGCCGAGCCGCGTCAAAAACAGGCCTTGCGATATAGGACCATGCGCCGCTGCGCCCGCTTTGCGCGCCGCTTGCGCGAGTCCACCAAAATCGACATGCGCCGTCAAATCGGCCTCGCCTGGATCTTCGAGCACATCGGCGAAACGATGAGCGCGCACCGCCTGCAAGCTCTCGCCGAAGTGAAAGGCATCCGATCCATAATCGAGCGCGAGGAGCACGCCCGGCTCGGCGGTGAGGCGCGCGGCGATCTCCGTCATCATTTCCTGCGCCGCGAGACCGAGTTCGAGAATGGTGCCGGGCTCAGCTTTCAATGCAATCTCCGGAGTGGGTTCGGGCGCGAGACCGAAGGCGAACCTGCCGTCAGGCGCAAGACCGACGAGCCGCTCGCGCCAGCAGCCATCGTAAACATAATGGCGCACTGGCAAGGCATCGAAGAACTCATTCGCGATGACGATCATCGGCCCTTTCGGAACATCATCCCATGTTGCGTGCCATGCTACGGTCGCGCCGCATGTCAAAAGCGTTTCGCGCTGTACCGCCGTCAATGTCTCGCTCGTCTCGACAAGATGAACGTCGAGGGCATTGAAGAACCTGGGCAGGACACGCGCAGCGCGCAAGGCGTCCGCCATCAAGGTGCCGCGTCCAGGTCCAAGCTCGACCAGATGAACATGCGGCGGTTCGCCCATCAGGTGCCAGACCTCGGCGGCCCAAAGTCCGATCAATTCGCCGAACATTTGATGCACTTCCGGCGCGGTAATGAAATCGCCCTTCGCGCCGATCGGCTGCTTGTGGCGGTAATAGCCGTGGATCGGATGCGCGAGCGCGAGCTTCATGTAGAGTTCGAGGCTGATCGGACCGCCCTCGGCGATCATCGCGGCGATTTCTTGGGCGAGCGCGTTCACGGCGCGGCTTTCGCGCGGTTCTTCTGCCAAGCATAGAGAAGGCAGAGAATGCCCGCGACGATCAAGGGCAAGGACAAGAACATGCCCATGGTCGCGCCGCCGAAGAGAAAGCCCAATTGCGGGTCTGGCTCGCGAAAGAATTCGCAGAAGATCCGCGCGACCCCATAACCTATGGCAAAGAGGCCCGCCACGAGGCCTGGATGGCGCAAGGCGCCGAGGCGGATCGCGACATAAAGCAAAATGAAAAGCGCGAGCCCCTCAAGCCCTGCCTCATAAAGCTGGCTCGGATGACGCGGCAGCGGCCCGGCGCCCGGAAAGATCATGGCCCATGGCACATCGGTCGGGCGGCCCCAAAGCTCCGGCTTGATGAAATTCGCGATGCGGCCGAGACAAAGGCCGATCGGCGTCGCGGCCGAGGCGAGATCGGCGACGCTCATGACGGCGACCTTGTGCCGCCGCGCGAATATAATTACTCCGAGCGCAGCGCCGACAAGGCCGCCATGAAACGACATGCCGCCTTTCCAGACGGCTGGGATCTCGGCAAGATTTTCGGCATAGAAGCCGGGATTGTAAAAAAGCACATAGCCGAGCCGTCCGCCGGCAATAATGCCGACGGCTATATAGACGATGAGGTCGTCGATGCTGGCGACCGACGGGCGCGGCACTTTGTTCCAGAACGCGTCATGGCCGACGAGATAGCGCGCATAGGCCCAGCCCAGAATGAGGCCTGCGATATAGGCGAGCGCATACCACCTGATCGGCAGCGGCCCGAGATTGACGAGCACCGGGTCGATCGCGGGATAGGCGATCAGGAGCGGCCAAAGCAATGCGGAAAAACCCATCAAGCCCAACCTTTCGAATTTTACGCAGCCTCATCCCGCTCTCATGCCCCGGCCAATCCGGCGCTGTCAAAACCAGGACGGTATGATAAGATGATACGACAAATGATCCGGAGCCGGCCTGTCGTTGGCTGCAACCCCAAACCCTCATCCTGAGGAGCTTGCGCGGCAAGCGTCTCGAAGGACGAGGGTTTAGAGTAGAGCTGATTCCTCGCCCAGGCAGACCAAGCCTGCTTGGTCTGCCTTTATAAATGCCAATTCGGCAACAGCCCGACTTGGGTGACGCACGCCGGTCGGCGCGCTCCTCAGGATGAAAGATTCAGGTCCGAGGTTTGGACCCTAATAGCCCGTGCGATGTTAACTTGATGCTGACATTAAATTAAGGAGTGCGTCATGCGTGAGACTCGCGGCCGTGTCTTTGACGACTTCACCCGTCTGATGGGCGATGCGGCGGGTATGGCCCAAGGGGTTCGCCGCGAATTCGAACAGGTCGTCAAGGGCCAGTTCGAGCGGTGGCTCGCGACGCTCGATGTCGTGAGTCGCGAGGAGTTCGAGGCGGTGAAAGAGATGGCCGCGCGCGCCCGCGATGAGAACGACAAGCTTGAGGCAAGGTTGGCGGCACTCGAAGCCAAGCTCGGCGGCGCTCAAAATACCCCATCAGCCACGGACGATGCCAGCGATTGAGATCGTGTGCGCTACGCGCATTTTTCTGAGCGCATTGAATCAAAGAGCATTGTCAAATTGGAACGCCCGCGCACGCGGGTGATTCGTCCAGCGCGCGAATCAGATGTTACGATTCAATGAACTGTGAGAGGTTTTTTACTCCACCGATAAAGTGCGGCGGGCCTGTTGCCTTGAGGGGCGTCGTTGTGATTCCTTGCAGTCAGACGAAGCGAATTTGAGTCGCATGATTCAGGGCTGCCGCTTCGCCTGAAGTCTTGGTCGGACAGCATGGCCATATCGCTATGCAGGGTTTCGCCGCGTTCTGCTTTTCGCATCTCCTTGGCAAAGCCAAGGGCTGCATGTCTCGGGGCACATGGAATGTCGCTTTCTCAAGTCGAGCTCGAGCGCAATGAACATCCCGTGGATATTATCGAAAGATTTGCCGCCCATAACGAATGGTCTTTCGATC
>JAATEW010000412.1 GCA_015655535.1 Hyphomicrobiales bacterium
AATCGAAACGGTCAAAGCGAATATTGCTTATGACCAGCTCAAGCAAGCGGTCCAAGCGGAATGGGAACTGGACCAAAATTACCCCAACGGTTTCGCTTCTAAAATTTCAAACTGAGACACTACCTCGTCGAGGGGAGGCTTGACCCGCGAACAAAAATAGAACATAAACGCAACATCAGTCATGGAGTGTTCCTATGTTGCGTTTCTTTGAGGATTTCGCCGAGCTCATGTCTCTTGCCACTCTCCTGGCGTTGATCGCAGCCGTCGCATGAGAAGCCTGCATCTTGTTGAGAAGTTTGGACTGCGGCTTCTTTGGCGGGCGGCCTATGGTTAATGTCCGGCGCCTCAGCGGAGTGGCCTCGTGACCCTTGTTCTTCCCGACGCTATGGAGCTCGCGCGGCAGCCGGATGCGCCGCCGATCGTCGAGCCCGCTTTGCTCGATGCCGTCGGCTTCGTGCATCTGCATGTCCATTCGTCCTTCTCGCTGCGCGAGGGCGCGCTCTCGATCGCCAAATTGGCGAAGCTCGCGGTGGCCGACGCCATGCCCGCGCTCGCGATCAGCGACACGAATAATCTCTTCGGCGCTTTGGAATTTTCCGAAAAGCTCGCGAAGGAGGGTGTGCAGCCGATCATAGGCCTGCAGCTCCCCGTCGTTTTCGGCGATGGCGCGCAGCTTGCGCCGCGCGGCGAAGAAACAGGCGCCGGGCGGGCCGCGCTCGTGCTTCTGGCGCAGGACGAGGCGGGTTATTTAAATCTCATGCACTTGGCGTCCCGCGCCTGGCTCGACCCGGCCCCGGGCGACACGCCGCATGTGTCCTGCGCGCGGCTTGAGGGCCGCACGCAGGGGCTGATCTTGCTTTCGGCCGGCCCAAGCGGCGCGCTCGACCGGGCATACGCTGCCGGGCGGCCGGAAATCGCGCGCCAGCGCCTCGCCCGGCTCGAACGGGCTTTCCCGTCGCGGCTCTATATCGAGCTGCAGCGCCATGGGCTGATGAGCGAGCGTGAGATCGAACCGCAGCTCCTGGATTTGGCCTATGGCCATGGCCTGCCGCTCGTCGCCACCAATGAGCCCTTCTTTGCCGCCACCTCCGATTACGAGGCCCATGACGCCTTGATGTGCATCGCCGAAGGCACTGTGCTCGCCGATACGTCGCGCCGGCAGCTTTCGCCCGACCATCGCTTCAAGACGCGCGCCGAAATGACTGCGCTCTTTGCCGATCTCCCGGAGGCGACGCGCCATTCGGTCGAAATCGCGCTGCGCTGTGCCTATCGGCCTTTGACGCGCAAACCCATCCTGCCGCGTTTCGGCACATCGGCGCAAAATCCGGCGGCCCAGGAAGAAGAGGAGGCCGGTCTGCTGCGGCGGCAGGCGGAGGAGGGCTTGCGGCAGCGTCTGGCGGCGCTTGGCCGCGCGCCGGGCGTATCCGAAGAGGATTATTGGGCGCGGCTCGATTTCGAGCTGGGTGTCATCGTGAAGATGAAATTCCCCGGTTATTTTCTGATCGTCGCGGACTTCATCCAATTTGCGAAAAAGAAAGGCATTCCGGTGGGTCCGGGCCGCGGCTCGGGCGCCGGTTCGCTTGTCGCCTATGCCTTGACGATCACCGATCTTGATCCGATCCGCTTCGGGCTCTTGTTCGAGCGCTTTCTCAATCCTGAACGCGTGTCCATGCCGGATTTCGACATCGACTTCTGCCAGGACCGGCGCGATGAAGTGATCCGCTACGTGCGCGATCGCTACGGTGACGACAGGGTCGCGCAGATCATCACCTTCGGCTCGTTTCTCGCGCGCGGTGTGATGCGCAATGTCGGGCGCGTGCTCGAAATGCCGCTTGGCCAAGTCGATAAATTGGCGAAGCTCGTGCCGCAGAATCCGGCGGCGCCGGTGCATTTGAAACAGGCGATCGAATCCGAACCGCGCCTGCGCGAAGCGGTGGAGGCGGAACCGCGCGTCGCGCAAATGCTGAAGATCGCCGAAACGCTCGAAGGGCTTTATTCCAATGCCTCGACCCATGCGGCGGGCATTGTCATCGGTGACAGGCCGCTCGAAGAACTCGTGCCGCTCTATCGCGATCCAAAATCCGACATGCCGGCGACCCAGTTCAACATGAAATGGGTCGAGCCCGCGGGCCTCGTCAAATTCGATTTTCTGGGCTTAAAAACCCTCACCACGCTTGCGACCTGCGTCAAGCTTTTGGATAAGCGTCGCATTGAAATCGATCTCGCGAAAATACCGCTCGACGACCGTAAGACCTTTGAGATGCTGGGCCGCGGCGAGACGGTCGGCGTGTTCCA
>JAATEW010000297.1 GCA_015655535.1 Hyphomicrobiales bacterium
GAAGCTTTTGTCCACTGTCCACCATTTGCGTCCACCTCAATTTTGAGGACGCAACATGCCTCTCCAATCTCAACCGTGAAAGGTGCCGCTAAATTCGCGCTTACCGGCGGTCAGCAGCGTCGGCGGGCTTGTCGGATTGAATGAGCCGGGTACCGGCTCAGGCACCGGCGGCACGATCACCGGCTCCAACGCCTATGGCAATGTGACTGGCAACGGGGCCGTCGACAGTATCGGCGGTTTCGTCGGCACCAATTTAGGGGGCACGATCACCACGTCGAGCGCTTCCGGGAACGTGGTGGGTGATGGCGGTGTCGGCGGCTTCGCTGGCAGCAACAGCGGCTCCGTCGCCCTGAGCACGGCGTCCGGGAATGTGACTGGCAACAGCGGCGTCGGCGGCTTCGCCGGCGGCAATAGCGGCGTCATCACCACTTCCACCTACGGCAACGGCACCGTGACCGGCACCGACGGCGTCGGCGGCTTCGTCGGAAGCAACGGCGGTCCGGATGGAAACCCCGCCACCATCAACAATTCCTCCTCCAATGCCAATATCAACTGCCAGAGTGATTGTGGCGGGTTCGTCGGCAATAACGGATCAACCAGCGTCATCCGTGGCGATAACAGCTTCAACGGCACCATCAACGTCACCAACCCCTTCTTCTCAAGCAACGTCGGCGCCTTCATCGGCCTCAACAATCCGGGGGCCTCCATCCTCGGCAATCCCAGCTATAATGTCACGTCGAGCCAGTCCCTCAATGCGATCGGCGGCAGCGGGGTTGGACAAGGAAGCAACCCGCCCTCCAACCTGACCGGCACAGATACCGTCGTGCCGGACCAGGGCGGGGGTACGCCAGGACAAGGCGGGAGCACGCCGTCAAATCCCTCCACTCAGAACAACAATAATAATGACAATAACACGGAGACGCAGTCGGCCGCGCAGACCGCGGGCCTAAGCTCCGTCAGCGCCTCGGACGAAGATCTGCGCAAGGCGAAGCCGCCGAAACCCGCGCAGTCGAGCGCGGCCGGCGCGCGCGCGACGGCGGCGGTCGCGCCGCCCAAGATCGACGACAACCTGACGGTCCAGCAGCCGCCACCCCCGCCGAGCACCCGCATCCCCGTCAAGCGGCTGTGGCGCCGCCGCGCAAGCCCAGCATAAGGCGCGGCACCTTCGGCGCCGCTATCCACAGCATCGAGATCAATGGCGAGCATTTCGACGTGGAGAAACCATCCGGGGAAAAACCGTCCGGAGAGAAGCCTTCCGTGGAGGAGAAACCATCCGTGGAGACGCCATCCGGTGAAGCGGGAGAGAAAGGTCATTAAGCTATGTTGCCGAAGTCTTTTAAACGTGATGGACCCCGGCTTATCGTCGCTATCGCTGGATGCGGCCTGATCCACGTGGCTCTCGCTCCGCAACAGGCGTCCGCCCAAAGCGTCGTGCCCGCCGTCTCGCTTGGTGCTTCCTCGGCCGCCCAACAATCGAAAGAGCTGCAACGGGGACCGGACCTGCCGGAGACCCGCGCCGCCCCGGTATTGCCCCAGCTTGTCGAGCCGCAACTGACGCTCAACGGCAAGGAGACGCTCTTCGTCCGCAGTTTCGTGTTGGAAGGCCCAAGCCTCGTCGACGAAGCCGAGGTGCATGAACTATTGGCGCCCTATGAAAACCGCAAGCTGACGCTCGCCCAGATTTACGAAGCCGCCGACAAGATCACGACGCTCTGTCGCAACAAGGGCTATATCGTCGCCAAAGTCTATGTTCCGGCGCAGGACGCGCGCGGCGGCACGCTCAAGCTCAAACTCGTTCCCGGCCAGTACGGCGCCGTGTCCGTGAACAATGCGTCGCTCGTGCGCGACGACTATCTCCGGCAAGTGATCGATCATGCGCTCGAAGGTTCGCCGCTCATCCACAAGGATGAGCTCGAACGTGCGCTCCTGCTGATCGCGAATCTTCCCGGCGCCGGCGTGCCGCGCATCACACTGGCACCCGGTCAACAGATGGGGGGAATAAGCGACGCCATATTCACGGTGCCGGAGGCGCGCCGCATCACCGGCTACGCCCTCGCCGATAATTACGGTCCCGGCTGGACCGGCCGGAACCGGCTAAGCGCCGGTGCCGACTTGAATTCGCCGCTCGGCTTCGGCGACAAGCTCTCGTTCCAAGGCCGCATCACAGACCAAGGCCTCATCAAGCTCGGGCAATTGGCTTATTCGTTTCCGCTCGGCTACGACGGCCTGCGGGGCGAAATCAGCGGGCAGCACACGGTCTACTCGCTCGGCGGCATCTACCGCGACGTCGATGCCTCGGGCAAGAGCGATCTCTATACGGCGACGCTCAGCTATCCGCTCCGGCTGCTGACGGAAGACAGTATCTATATCAGCGGAAGCATCAGCCACAGGATCGCGAACGACAAGCTTCTCGGCGACTCCTTCAACGACCGCCGGATCGACTCCGGGACCGCGGCCATCAGCCGGAACACGGTTGGGACTCTTCCCTTTTTCGATTTGCCGCTGGTGACGAACACATCCCTGTCCTTGACCGCCGGCTATGTGAACTTTCCCGATGTGTCGCAAAGGGAGGCGAATCTCGAAGGCCCCGACACTCAGGGAAACTATGCCAGGGTCAATCTGTCCTTCAACGCCACGCTGGCGCTCAATGAACAGTTTTCGCTCTCGACCACCCTCAGGGCACAGAAGTCCCTGTCGGGCAATCTCGACGTATATGAGGAGCTCCATGTGACCGGCGTGGAATCCGGCGTGCGGTCTTTTGACGAGGGCCCGGCCGGAGACAGCGCCTATGTCGTCACGCCCGAGCTGAAATATGCGCTGCCCGATATCTACAGCTATCGCCACTCGCTCGGCCTCTTCACCGACGTCAGCGGAATATGGATCGAAAACCATTCCTACACGGTGCTGCAGAACGCCTTCACCCCATTCTACGACGTAGGCCTCGGCTATTACGCGACCTATGAATATGCGCCCGACCGGTTCCTGATGCTCAAGGGCATGGTCGCGCATTCCTATGCCGCAGACGACAATAACTCTCTTGTCCGAGCCGTCGACCGCCACACCAAGGGGCTTGTCCAGGTCGGCTTCACGTTCTGAACCTTTCGGACCCCGCCGTTCGGAGGCTGCCTGGCCAACGCTACGTCATGTTTGGCCGGCTCTCGGCACGTCCTTTATGATCCGCGCCAGTCACAATCTGGCGTTCCAAGGATTCATCGATGTCGCCAACACACTCAAGCGAATGAATTTTCGCGAAAGCCGCCATTCAAACGCAAACCGTTCGAAGTAGACACATGACTGTTGCAACCGAAAACGCCGCCGCCGCGCAGATGGAAAAGAGCGCGATGACGCGGAAGACGTGGTTTACGCTCTATCATGCCTTCGCGCTTTCGCTCGCTCTGCATTCGGCGGTCGTTTTGCCGATGGTCGCGCACCAATTCTTCGCATTTCGCAAAGAGCCACAACTGCTCGTCATCGATTTCAACGACGATGCGACCGACGAGCATCAGGTCGAGGAGAAGATACGCGAAGAGACCAAGGCGCAGGACCAGCAACAGGAAAAAGAAGCAGATAAACCGAAGGAGATGCCCAAACCAAAGGAGGAGCAGCCGGTCGACGAAAAGCAGGAGCCGCAGCAGGAGATTGAGACCGAGGATGCAGACAGGTCGCAGCCACCGCCCCCTCAAGCTGAGAAAGAAAAGGTGGAGGAAAAGCCCATCGAGAAGACAGAGACCGCGGCCTCAGATACCAACCCGAGTCCGGGCACAGAAAACAAAAAGGGGGAGGAACAGCAGCAAAACGCCCAGCATCTCAAGACGCTCGATCGGACACAGACCCAAGCCTACAATATCTTACTTCAGAAAAAAATCCGGTCTCATCTCGTTTACCCGGAGGGAGCACGACGTTCCGGCCTTCAAGGATTTCCGAAAGTCGCCTTTACCATCCTGACCGGTGGCCAGCTTCGCCCCGACAGCCTGAAGCTGGTCAAAAGCAGCGGACAGCCGAAGCTCGATGCCGCCGCCTTGGAAGCGATCCGCGCGAGCGCGCCTTTCGATCCTCCGCCGAAGGATTTCTCAATCGTAATGGACGTCGACTTTTTCAACAAACACTGAACAAGCAGGCGAAAGCCAGAAAGTCGCGCGACGGGCGCGCGCAACGCATGGTTTGGCGCGAGGGGCACGGATAGCTGAACAGCTGATCCTCTGCACAAACGCGCATCGAACGTTTCGATGCCTTACGGACTTGCGCCGCATTGCGGCAGGTCCGCTTGAGGCGCGAGCGATTTAAATGAGTCAAACTCTTTACGAGCAGCCCTCAGGAATAAATCTGTTCCGCGGGGACGATTCTGATTCAATACCTAATTATTCTCAGAAAATATAGAAAATGCGCTTCGACTTTGCCGTTGTTTATTGGGCCATTCCATGGCTAAACTTTTGGCTACAAACAGCAGTCTGGAGCCGAAACTAGATGAATGCGGCGCATGTGAAACAGCTCGCCATCAAAGATTTCCGCGGAGCAATCATGAGCATAACCATGAACGTCAGGGCGCGTGCTTTGACTTCCCTGAAGTTGGGATTGAAATCCTGCGCCATCGTCAGTTTCACAGTCGCGATGGCGTCTTCGGCCATGGCACATGGAGCCTCGCCAAAAAAGATCGAGGAGAAAATCGATATTGCCGCCAAGCCCGAAGTGGTCTGGGCGCTCATCGCAGACTTTGCCAAAATCTCGGCATGGAATCCGGCGGTCGAGAGAAGCGTCGCCGTCTCGGATCCAGATCAAGGAACAGAGCGGGTTTTGACGCTCAAGAGCGGGGGCAAGATTACAGACGGGCAGACTGAGTATGATGCGGAGAAGATGACCTATTCCTATCGCCGCGTTGACGACGACGTAAAAATCTTTCCCGTCAGCTTTTATTCCGCCACGATTACAGTCACGCCGACAGCCACCGGCTCGGAAGTCGATTGGATCGGCCGTTTCTATCGCGGCGACACCGGCAACGAACCGCCGCCGGGCCTCAACGATAGCGATGCAATCCAAGCGATGACTGATTTCTTCCAATCAGGCTTGAAAGGGTTGAAGACTCTCGCCGAAAAGAAATGAAGCCATACCGGATCCTGTTGCTCCTCCTGACGGCTGTTTCGACAAATAGCGCCGCGGCGGCCGGCCATGTTTATGCGACGAGCCAGGAGGGTAATGAGATTACGGATATCGCCGTCGACGGGACCGAGACCTCGACCTTCTCGAGCCTGCCCGGCCCCGTCGCCATCACCGCAGATCCAGATGGGAGGCGCCTGTTTCTGACCCATCCGGAAAAAGGTACGATCAGCATCGTCGATATTGCAACAGAGACGACGGTTGCTGGTTTTCACACGCTTGGCATGCCCTTCGGCATCGCTTTTGACTCGGATATGAATCGCCTCTTCCTCACCGACTTCAAACGCGACCTGCTGCTCGGTCTCGACGCCGCGACCGGCAAAATCTTGAACTCTGTACAAGTCGGAAGTTCACCCGCGCATATAGCATATGATGCCGCGAACCATCGGCTTTTCGTCTGCCAGCGCGAGGCAAATGCGGTCGGCGTCTTCGATTCGCGGACGCTGGACAAGATCAAGGAGATCGCGGTTGGCACCGCACCCTTCGCAATTACTTATTCCGCCGCCGCGCAGCGCATCTATGTCGCGAATGTCCGCAGCAATGACGTGAGCGCGATCGACGCCCAAAGTCTTCGTCTCGTTGGAAACGCCCATGTCGGATCGATGCCTTACGGCATTGCCGTCACACCTGATGGGAAAACATTGCTCGTCACGCTCCAGGCCGAGAACGCGCTTCTTGTCCTCGATGCAGCCTTATTGACGAAGCGCGCCGAAATCGGCGTCGGCCGCTACCCCGAAGATGTGGTCGTTTCCCCCGACGGCGCGCAGGCCTATGTCGCCGATTGGTTTTCCGATGCCGTTTCGATCGTTGACCTCACCCGGAATAAGGAAATAGGCCGTATCGCCGTCCCCGCCGGGCCGCGTGATCTCGTTATCGTGCCTTGATCTTACCTCTCGCCCGCGACAGCGAGCGCTGGATTTCCCCTTCCCCACCACCTGAGGCGGGCCGGCCGCAACCAGCGCAATAAAGGCAGAAACAGGTAGACGCAGGCAAGGCAGAAGACCCCCAAGGCGGCAGCGATCGGCCCCCGCGAAACCGTGACGCGCACCGGATGCGGCGTGGCGTGAGCGCGCAGCGCCTCCAGCAATTCCGGCGCTTCGGTAAGATGCGTGTAGGCGAGCCCCGTCTTCTGCGCCAATTCCTTGAGATAAGGCTCGCGCACCGACGATAAATGCTCGTTGTTGTTGACCTGAACATCGCCAAAGGGCGCATTGCGCGCATTGTAGCCAGGGCGATTGGCGGCGTCGGGCGGCGGTAAGCCGAAGCGGCTCTCCTGCAAGACTTCTTTCTCGCCGTAGAAGCCGACCTCATGGCCGGTATTGTCATATTTGGGAATCGGCGACAGGCCATAGCCGCCGACACCGACGATCAAGCCTTGCACCGCGCCGGGCTCGCCGTCAAAGGCCGGCCCTCCGCTCCACGGAAGCGGCGGCGCCTCCTGCCCATCGGTCATGAAAACGAGATCCGAATGAAGTTCGTCTGCGAGCGCGATGGCGCGATAAAGGCCACCCGCGATGTGGCTGTCGCCCTCCCAACCTTCGCGCCAATCGAACGCTGAGATCGCGCCCATGATCGGCGAAAAATTGGCACAGACCTCGATCGGACCGAACAATAAAAAAATCCGGCGCTCGGCAAAAAGCGCGACGCCGACGCGTGACTGGCATGGCAAATCGACGAGTGTCTGCCGCAGCACTGTTTTGATATGATCGAGCCGGCTGACAGGATGGCCGTCTTCTGTATAGTCGCGCGTGTTCATACTGTCGGTGATATCGACCGTGAAAAGCGCGTCGACGCTATTTTCCTCCTTTACCGCCGGCGGCGCGATCAGCGCCGTCAAGAAACAGAGGAAAGTTGCAAGCAGCAGCCAGAAGCGCGCGTCGCGAAAGCATGGCCACGTCACGGTTCGCCTCGCGGAACATTCGGCAATTCTGTCCAAATCGGCCGCGGCTCTTGGCGTTGCGGATCAGGCGTGTTCACGAAGCTCGGATATTTGCGCACGAGACGCGCGGCGACGTCGAAATTATAGCGCGCGTTCCAAAGATCGGGATTGAGCCGCATGGCCTCGATATAATCTTCCTCCGCGAGACCCACGAGCGCGCCGGCCGCATCGTAATTGGCTCCGTCGATCTTCTCAAATGCCGCGAGCAGGCGTGCATTGCCCAAGTCATAATGCAAAGCCGCCCGCTCATTGTCGCTTCCACGCAGATCGAAGAGACTCACCAGCGCCTGCGCATCGTCGAGCCGGCCATGCGTTATCAGAAAATAAGCCCGTGCGAAGAGCAGCTTTGGCGCGGCGTCCTCGGAGACGGCAATGTCGTGATGATGCGTCAGGTCGTCGATCGTGCTGTTGCGCCCGGCATCCCTGACCCATAAAGCAAAAGCGGCGAGCGTGCCGAGCCAGATAAGGATAGCGAAGGACGTGAGCAGCGCGGTTGTGATCCGCGCCAAAAAGGCACCGATCTGGGTGAGAGCAGCGCTCAGATGTTGGGCGAAGGCGAAACGCGTCATGCGGGGCCTGCCTCTCCGGCAAAACCGGCCGAACGACGGAAATGTCTTTCCGCGAGCTTGGCAACGACCAACAGGAAACAGGTGAAAGCCGCCAAACCATAAAAGACCGGCGTAACGTCCTTGCGCGGAATTTCTTCATAGTAATTCACCGGCCGCGTTTCGAGCCGGTCGATCTCGGCCACCGCGTCCTCGATCGCATGCGGACTGTCGGCCCAAAAGACGCGATAGGTCACACCGAGGGTCTTGAAGAAAAGATCCATGTGACGTTCCGGCTTCGTATGCGGCGAATCCTCGACGCCTTCGGGCGGCGGCGCGAACACATCCTCATTGCCTTTATGGGACCGCAGGAAGAGCCAATAAAGATGCGCATGTTCTTTTTGGAACGTCTGGCGCAATGAGTCTTGCAGATCGAGTTGGAAGAAACCGGCTCCGCCATATTCCCCGTCCGAGACGAGGAGAATGACCGGCGACGTCGCATCCGGATCGTGACCGATCATGGCCAGGGCAAGTTGCAAGCCGAGGCCGACATTGGTGCCTTCAATGCCCGGCCGGCTCTGAGCCATGATCGCGGCTTTCACGGCCTCGCGATGAGCGCTGATCGGCAAGACGAAAACCGGCGCACTTGAAAACGCGACGACTCCAAACTGATCGTGCGGGCTTTTATCGACGAAATCCGTCATAAGCCGCGCCGACATCTGCGTCTTCGACTCCTGGTTGCCTTGGGCTGTGTCGTCGTTCAGCGAGAAATCCATGCTGAGGCTGCGGTCCATAACGAGCACGACATGCGCGCCGGTCGCGAGCAGCTTGACGCTTTGCGCCAGGCGGTAAGGCTGGGCAAGCGCGAGCGCGCCTGAAACAATGGCAAGGCAAGCGGCGGCTTTGACCCCGAAGCTGATGAGTGACGACAAAATATCGCGCGGTACGCCGTCGAGCGACGGAAACGGCGCAGGCTGCAAGACCGAAACAAGCCACGGCAGCGGCGCCAGGAGCAGCAGCCACAAGAACCCCGGGTGCGCGACCATGTAATTCACAGCGCGGACCTTTCAGTTGCCGACAGTTGGTCGCAGAACCGCCGCAACTCCGCCGGGCCGAAAGCGGTGATCGCTTCAGCCGGATGATCGCTGAAGAAGGCACTCTGCGAACTCGCAAAGAAGCGTATGAATTCGTCTTTCAACCGCGCGAATGCCGAATACTGCGCAAGGAAGGACGGCACGTCCTCGGAAAAGACGGCATGACCCGCCGTCGCATCGACGGCACGATGCAGGATGACAAAGGCTTCCCGATAGGCTGCCTCGGCCTCCGTGACTTTCATCAATTTGCGAATGCTGCGCGCCGCCTCGGTAAACGGGCGATGCTTCCGGGCGCCAAATGGCCACCAGGCGAGATGATAGGCGAGCAAAGCCAAAGTCGCCAGAGCCACCGCTAATAGAGCAAAAGCGATAGTGGCATCGCCTCGCACGTTATAAGACAGCGGCAAAACATCCGGCTGCATATATTCGCCGCCGGAAGCCTTTGCTGGCGGCAGCACTTCGCGCAATGGCGAAATGCCGAAAGACCAAGCCCGCACCTGCGCCGGATAAATTTGATCGCCTGATTTGAACGACAGTGTGAATCCAGGAATCTCCAACTGCCTCGCATCGATCGCCGGATAGAAGTTCTGATAAGCGAGATAGAGCCGATAGAGCTTCGCGCCATCAACCGCCTCCGTCTCGACGCTGCTGCCAACGATCTCGATCCAGGCATTGATCGAGCCGCGTTGGGGCACCGAGGCCGAGACGAGCTCGGTCCCCTTATCGACACGGATATCGACCTCATCTTCGAGCACATCGCCGACGAAATAACCAAAGAGGCGCGGCGTAAAAAGCTTGACGGATTGGACCTGCGCTTCGGCGGCGGATAGAGCCACGAGGACTAAGAGTGCGACTAAAGCCGCACGCATGGCGTGCTCATATATCGAGGAGATGGCGCGACAGCGCATCGGCATCGAACCTGTCCTTCAATTCGAATGCCGGCCGCCCGTAGCTCAAGAAGAGATGATCGAGCATCTGGCGACGCGCCTCTGCTTCCGCGAGCCAGCGGCAGCGCAAGGCCGGGCGCATGAAAACAAGCTTGCTGGCGCCGCTTTCGAGATCGCGCACATCGATCAAACCGAAGCGCGGCAGGTCAGCCTCTTCGGCGGAATCCGAAACCAGAATCGGCACGATGTCGTGGCGCGAAAGCGATTCGAGACTCTTTTCGATCTCAGCCGCCGGCATACGAAAATCCGAAATCAAAAAGACGAGCTTGCGCTTGCCCGCAAGATGGGCCGCTGCCTGCGCCAGGCCCGCCGCGCTCCGGCGCCGCGGCACGAAAGTCTCGAACCGCCGCGCAATCTCGGACTCACTGCCCCTGTTGCGCGTCGCCGTTAAGAGAAAATCTTCCCGCACCTCCGAGTCGCAGCCGATAATACCGAAGGCGTCGCCCAACTCATGCGCCGAACGCGCCAGCGAAAGACAGAGGTCCTGAACAAGCGCCATCTTTCGCGCCGTGCCTTCGAAGCTCATCGATCTCGATAGATCGACAACGGCATAGAGCGCGATCGCCAGCCGCTGCTCGAAGCGCCGGACATAGACGTTTTCAAACGGGTCGCGCAACGTGAGCCGCAGATCGATACGGCGGGGGTCTGGCTGACGTAGATAGGAGACCTGGTCGAGAAAGCCCCCCTGCCCGCCGCCGCTGCGGCCGCGATGCGCACCGATGACGATACCTTCGGCGCGCTCGCGTGGCCGATAGGAAATCGTTGCCGCCGCACCGGTCATGGCGTTGGAACGGCCGCGAAGATCGCGGCGCAGAGATCACGCGTCAGGCTTTCCTCCCGCAATTCATAGATCGGATCGAGGAAGATACGGTGAGCGATGATTTCCGGGAAAAGCGAGCGAATATCTTCCGGGAGGACGGCATCGCGGCCATGCAGCCAAGCGTTGACGCGGGCGCCGCGCACGAGATAGCTCAGCCCGCGCGGACTACCGCCGCCGCGGATCAGCCGGGCCATATCGACTCCGGGTAAAGAGACATCGGCCGATGCCGGATTCTGCACTGCTGACCAGAGATCGAGAACGTATTTTTGCAGAGTCGGGCTCGCATGAATGCTGTTTTGGATAGCTTCCGCGATCGTTGGCAATTGGC
The DNA here is from genome assembly GCA_015655535.1 of Hyphomicrobiales bacterium. GTDB lineage: Bacteria > Pseudomonadota > Alphaproteobacteria > Rhizobiales > Beijerinckiaceae > Methyloferula. Next base: position 10,825 of record JAATEW010000297.1, read on the forward strand.
GAAAATCGATCGTCTCTTCTTTCACCGTTGAGACGAGCGCGTCGACATCGTGGAAGCGTGGATTGAAAATGAGATCCTGACGAATTTGCGGATCGCTTGGCGTCGAGACTTTGACTTCCATGAAGAACCGGTCGCGCGCCGCCGCCGGCAGTTCGAACGTCTCTTCCCGCTCGATCCGGTTGCGGTCGGCGAAGACCTGAAGATAGGGAAAACTATAATCGCGGTTGAATGCATTGGCGCTGCGCTCAGCCATCAGGCGGAGAAGCAGTGAATGGACCTGCGGCCGGGCCCGATTGATCTCGTTGAAGAAGAAAACCGAAAGATTTTCTCCATGCCGCAGCGCCGGACCTGGATCGACTTTGGGCCGTCCATCCTCGTTCAAATAGGTATAATAGATGAGATCGCTCGGCATCAGATCGACCGAGCCTTCGACTCGTTCGTAGGCACCCCCGATCGCCCGCGCCACCGCACGCAGCAGCGTCGTTTTGCCGACGCCGACATCGCCTTCAAGCAGCACATGGCCGCGTGCGAAAACCGCGACGGTCAACAGGCGAATGACACGGTCCTGGCCAATGACCGCTTTTGCCACTTCTGTCTCGAAATTCAGCGCTTGCTCCTGCCAGGAAGCAAGGCTTGCTTCCACATTGCGCATCGGAGCCGCCGTCATCGAAATCGCCACTGTTAGAGGTTTACCGCGAACGCCCGCGGAGATACGCGCGTCCCTTCAAGCGCGGCGCGGAAGGTAACCCTCCGCGCCGCGGCAGATCGCGCCAATAGGGCTGAACTTTTCCAGTTCGCCAGAGCGGGACGAGGAAAAGTGGATACCGGTTCTTCGCCCGCATCCCGCGCTAAACTATGAGAATCGATCGCGTTCATGATTTTGGATTGATTCAATCCAAAATCATCGTGATCTGGTGTCTTCAGATTATTTCGGGATCTGTTCGACGTCGTAGACCCATTTGCCGGTCTTCTTGAAATTCTCGACGCGCTTGGCATTGCGCGCTTCCATCTCGCGCTCGGAATTGGCTTGCTTTGCCACTTCCGAGGGTGTCTCCAGGCTCTTCACGTCATATTTCGAGCCAGCGAGCTTTTCCGGCATGCCGGGTTGCGCCTCCCAGCAGACGCCAGGCTCTTTGCAGTGCTGGCCGTCATAGGCCATCGCGCCGAGGCTGGTACCAAGCGATAAGATGGCGGCGATCCCCAAAAGGGTCGTCAGCCTGTTCAACGAGCCAGTTCCTTTCATGCCTTTTCCTCCTCTTCGTCTCGCTTTGTTGCGAGCGACACCATTTTGCTTTCAGGAACCGTCAGACCGTCATTGCGACTTCTCGTCTGCCTGTTCCTCTTTCTGCTCCCGCAGGGCAGTCGCTTGGCATTGGCCGGGCGTATCCACTGGCAATGCCGCAATCCTCTTGCCTTCCGCTTCCGTGTAGGGCGTGTAGTTTTTCTTTTGGTCGGCGTTCAGCCAATAGGCTTTCTCAACCGGATCCTTATAAAGATGCCGGACCCAGGCCATGACCTGCAGGAACTCGTCGAGTTTGAGATCCTGACTGTGCGGCCCCATCATCGCGCGCGCGCCGCCGAAGATCGTCTCAAAAAGACCTTGGTCGTGCTCGTTTTTCGGATAGGTCCAATAATCATCATTGAGACCGGGCCCGATTTTACCTTCGCCGACCTCGCCATGGCAGCCGGAGCAGTCCGACAGAAAGAGGCTCTCGCCCAGCCTCAGACAGCTCTGATCATCGATATAAGGATTGAGTCCCGTCTGCAGGAATTTCTTCACACCGGGCGTATCGCGCTCCGTCGGCAGCGAATCAGCAAGGTTGATCGGCGCTCCATCCACGGTCGTCCGCAGATCGAGTGAAGTCTGGGGCACTGGCTCCGGTTTGGGATCGGCAGCGAGCGCCGCGGTAACTACAGTGATGGTAAACCCGGCAAAGAACGTGATCAGTTTATTCTTATTCATGTTTATGGAACTCAACGAATTCGAAAAGAGAAAAAAGGCACCGACATCTTGAGTCCGTCAGCATGCCTTGCTTGCGGATCAGGAGTGCGGCTCCAGCAAGGGTATGCCTTCATCCTTGAGAATGGCCTCGATCTCAGGTCGCGCTTTCGCGAGCGCCTCATTGAGCGTCGCCTGCAATGCATGGTCGTCCTTGCGAACGCCCATCGACTGATCGAAGGTTTGCGGAAGCTTCTCGCCGTCGCTTTTGACGGTATCGTCGTCGACGAGCGTCATCGTGAGGGGGACGGCTGATTCCTTGACGAGCCGCGCGACCTCCGGCGCGAAAGCGACAGCGATCTGGGCGTTGCCGTTGGCGACCTCGGAGACCATCCGTCCCGGCTCGACCTGAACATATTGATTGCGCGCCGAACGGAAATTGACCAGCGACTTCTCGTAGTTGAAGTCGTCGTCATATTTTCCAATCTCTTTCAACATGACTTCGCCCGGCGTGCCGAAGCCGACAGCAATGTGATCAAATGTCTTGAGACGAGGATCACTCCACGAATGAATGTCGCGGTGATCGCTCGCACGCGTCACGAATACATAGCCGGCGCGGTAATAGGGCTTCGTCGCCAGGACGCGCGGATCGCTCGTATCGAGGCCAATGATCACATCGCAGGCATTTTTGTCGAGAAAGTCCCGGACAAGATAAATCGCCGGACGATCAGACCACACAAATTCAACCCGGCGTCCCATTGCCTTCGCAATCGCTTCGCCGATCTTATTCTCGAAACCGCCGCCGCCTTTGATCGAAAAAGGCGGCTGGTTTGAAGCGGCGCAGACGCGCAGTGTCTGGTTATCCGCGGCCGGCGCCGCCGGAGGGACGGGCGCCGAGAAACTCATCACGCTAAGCGAGCACAATACGGCACCACTCAGAACCGGCAAGCAAAGCCGCTTCGCTTGCGACGCAACCAAGGAAACTGTCATGACGGACCATTTTGCTGAACGGAAACAAAAGACGGTCTAGCTACGCACAAGACCGCCGCTTATTGGACGGCTCCCGCTCCACCCGCACAGTTCAACGTGACGGATGGAGCGGGAGGGCGTTCGGCTTAATCGCCGCCTCGGATGACCTTGGTGCTGTATTCGTCAAGGGCCCCATCGTCATACGGGCCCTAGCCGTTCAGCGAGAAGACCATCAGGCCACCGCCTTGCTGCGTCCAATGCTGCAGGTTCTTGAACGCGCCGACCGCGCCGAGACCTGCTGTCGGATCCTGGAGATCGAACACCATGCCGACCGCTTCGTTCACGCATCTGCGCGGCAA
>JAATEW010000232.1 GCA_015655535.1 Hyphomicrobiales bacterium
GGCCTTTACGCACAGGTCCAACATGCGATTCCCGCGATCGAGTGGCCGCTTCTAGCAGGCGACATTGACGCGATTATGACTTTGAAAAAAAGCCGGAACGCGGTCATCCTCGCGCATAATTACCAGACGCCGGAAATCTACCATTGCGTCGCCGATCTCGTCGGCGATAGCTTGGCCTTGGCGCGTGAAGCGATGACCGTCGAGGCCGACGTCATCGTCCTGGCCGGCGTCCATTTCATGGCCGAGACGGCCAAGCTTCTGAACCCGTCGAAAAAAGTTTTGATCCCGGATCTGGCCGCCGGCTGCTCGCTGGCGGAATCGATCACGGCCGCCGATGTCCGCGGCCTGCGCAGGCGCTATCCTGGCGTGCCGATCGTGACCTATGTGAATACGTCCGCCGCCGTGAAGGCCGAATCCGATATTTGCTGCACATCGGGCAATGCCAAGGCGATCATCGAGTCGCTTGGCGTCAAGCGCGTCATCATGATCCCCGACGAATATCTCGCGAAAAACATCGCAGCCGAGACGGGTGTCGAGATCATCACCTGGAAGGGTCATTGCGAGGTTCACGAGCGCTTCAGCGCCGCTGAAGTCGCGGAACTGCGCGACGATTATCCAGGCGTGGTGATCCTGGCGCATCCCGAATGTCCGCCCGACGTGGTCGGCGCTTCGGATTTTTCAGGCTCCACCGCGGCGATTGCGTCCTATATCGCGAAGGAACGTCCGCCCCGCGTCGCGCTTCTGACCGAATGCTCGATGAGCGACAATGTCGCGATCCAATATCCTGAACTCGAATTCGTGCGGCCCTGCAATCTCTGCCCGCATATGAAGCGCATCACCTTGCCGAAGATCCACCATGCGCTGGAAACCATGACGCATGAGGTGACGATCGATCCAAGTGTCGCCGAGCGCGCGCGTCTCTCAGTCGAGCGCATGCTGGCTGTGAAAGCATAATCCCGAAAAGTTGCAGACTTTTCGGACCAAGATCATGCGGCAATTAAAACAAGTTCCAGCGTAAAAGGACCGTTTTCTGATGGAAAAACGCGACCTCGGCGGCAGTCCGATCATCATCGGCGGCGGGCTCGCAGGCCTCATGACGGCGCTCTATCTGGCGCCGGAACCCGTTGTGCTTTTGAGCAAGGCGCCGCTCGGCATCGAGACGTCGAGCGTCTGGGCGCAAGGCGGCATCGCAGCCTGCATCGGCCCCGACGATCGCCCGGCGCTGCAAATCGAAGATACGCTCAAAGCCGGCGACGGCATTTGCGACGAGGCGGCCGTTAAGCAGATCGTCTCAGCGGCGGGCGACGCCATCGCCGAACTGGTCCGGCTTGGCGTGCCTTTCGACCGCGACAAGAAGGGCAATCTTCTCTTCGGGCTTGAAGCCGCGCATAGCCGCCGCCGCATCGTTCATGCGGGCGGCGACGGCAGCGGCCGCGAGATCATGAACACTTTGACCCGCGCGGTATTGGCGACGCCATCGATCACCGTCGTCGCAGGTTGCGCGGCGCGGCGCCTGATCGTCGAAGACAATCGGATCAAAGGCGTGCTCGGCAATACGCATTGCGGGCCGGTGTTGTTTGCGAGTGATCGCGTCATCATCGCGACGGGCGGCATCGGCAGCCTTTATTTGGCGAGCACCAATCCGGCAGGCTCCTTCGGGCAGGGTTTGGCACTTGCCGCACGCGCGGGGGCCACCATGGCCGATCTCGAATTCGTGCAGTTTCATCCGACGGCGCTCAATAGTGGCGTCTCGCCTTTGCCATTGGTCAGCGAGGCCGTGCGCGGTGAAGGCGCGATCATCATCGATGAGCATGGCGAGCGTTTCATGGAAAATGTGCCGGGTGCCGAACTCGCACCGCGCGATGTCGTCGCGCGCGCCATCTGGCATCATATGCGCGAAGGCCATCAGGTCTTTCTCGACGCGCGCCAGGCGCTAGGCAAAACATTCCCGCAGCATTTTCCGGGCATCACCGAAAAATGCCGTGCCGTCGGCATCGATCCCGTGACGCAGCCGATCCCGATCCGCCCCGCCGCGCATTATCACATGGGCGGCATCGCGGTGGACGCGCAAGGCAAAAGCTCCGTCGAGGGACTTTGGACCTGCGGCGAGGCAGCTTCGACGGGGCTGCATGGCGCCAACCGGCTCGCCAGCAATTCCCTGCTGGAAGCCGCCGTCTGCGCGCGTTTTGTGGCAGAGAGCGTCGCAGGGACTGTAGGGCATCGGACGAGCCCGCGTTTCGATGAAGAGATTCCGCGCACGAGCGATCCGGCGCCGGTGCGCGAGATCCTGTCTGAGGCGGCAGGCGTGCTGCGCGATGGCGTGGGTTTGCGCGACGGAATCGCGGCGCTTTATCCGATGATGCAGGCCGATACGCCTGAAAGCGACGCGGCGCTCGTCGGCCTGATGATCGCGGTTGCCGCGTTGAAGCGTCAGGAAAGCCGGGGCGCGCATACACGCACCGATTTCCCGGAGCATGATCCGGCCCTAGCGCATCGCAGCTTCTTGAAGCTCGGCGAGGCGGTCGAGATCGCGCGGGAACTCGTGCCGGAAGCGGTGGGATGAATCCCTCCCCTTTAGGGAGAGTGGCCGCGAAGCGGCCGGGTGGGGAGACCCGATCCGCCTCGCCATAGCCCGCCATCCATGGCGGGCGTCTTAAAGAATCGACGGGCGCGCTATAGCGCGCCCTATGGCTCGGCGCCTTCCCCTTTCAGGGAAGGATCAGCGCACATCGTTACCATCTATGGTCTTCAGATTTCGGCATTCATCTCTTGGCGGCGAGTATGGCGAGCGGATCGCTTTGGTCAATGATCGCTCCGCGACCGCCTTCGGCGGCGGCCCAAAGGGCCGTCATTGACAAAAGCGAACCCGGCTCGCCGATAATGTCCGCCGTTGAATGAATGGCCATTTCAATGAACACAAAGCGAGCGGCAGCAATTGACATCTGATATCGGCCTCTCCCCCCTTCCGCGTGTCATGATCGAGCCGCTCGTGCAAGCGACGCTGCTCGAAGATCTCGGCCGCGCGGGCGACATCACGACGGATGCCATCGTACCGCCGGATCTGAACGTCAAGACCGTATTCGCCGCGCGTCAGCCGGGCGCCGTCGCGGGCCTCGATCTTGCGCGCATTGCTTTCGCTCTGATCGATCCGGCAATCAAACTCATCCCTGAGAAGGAAGACGGCGCGACCGTTGCAAAAGGCGATATCATCGCCCGCGTCGAGGGCCCCGCACGCGGCATTTTCACCGCAGAACGCACGGCTCTCAATTTTCTCGGACATCTGTCCGGCGTCGCATCGGCGACGGCTTCGATCGTCGCAGCGGTCAAGGGCACGAAGGCGCATGTCGTCTGCACCCGCAAGACGACGCCAGGCCTGCGTGCGATCGAGAAATATGCGGTGCGCGCCGGCGGCGGCTCCAATCACCGCTTCGGCCTCGACGATGCCGTGCTCATCAAGGACAATCATGTCGCCATCGCGGGCGGCATCTCCGAGGCCTTGCGGCGGGCCCGCGCCCGCGCCGGACATATGGTCAAGATCGAGATCGAGGTCGATACGCTTGCGCAATTGGCGGAAGCGCTCGATCAAAAGGCCGATGCCGTCCTTCTCGACAATATGAGCCCGGATATGCTGGCCGAGGCGGTGAAGATGGTCGCGGGCCGTGCGATCACCGAAGCTTCCGGCGGCATCAGCCTTTCCAATGCCGCCGCCATCGCGGCCTCCGGCGTCGATCTGATATCGGCCGGCTGGCTGACACATAGCGCCGCCGTCCTCGACATCGGTTTGGATTTCGTCGGATAGTTTGGAACGCGCCGTCGCCCTTCGAGACGCCGCTTTCGGCGGCTCCTCAGGGTGAGGGCTCGGTATGTGCCAAAAGCCTTCATGCTGAGGAGCCCGCGTAGCGGGCGTCTCGAAGCACGGGGGCCTTTCAGCCGAATTGTAGTAAATAAGAGATTATGAAAGCCCTTGTCCTTTTCTCCGGCGGCCAGGATTCGACGACCTGCCTTGCGTGGGCGCTCGACCGATACGATCATGTCGAGACGGTGGGCTTCGACTATGGCCAGAGGCATCATGTCGAACTGGCACAACGCCCGCTCATCCGCGAAAAGCTCATCCGTGGTTTTCCGCAATGGGCACAACGCCTCAGCGCAGACCATCTGATCGCGCTCGCGGCGCTCGGCGAGGTGTCGCAGACCGCGATGACGCGCGAGATCGAAATCGTCGCGACGAAACAAGGCCTGCCCAATACATTCGTGCCCGGCCGCAATCTGATGTTTCTGACCTTCGCCGCCGCGCTCGCCTATCGCCGCGGCATCACCCATATCGTGGGCGGCATGTGCGAGACGGATTTTTCCGGCTATCCCGATTGCCGCGACGCGACGATCAAGGCCATGCAGACCGCGCTCAATCTCGGGATGGATACGGAGTTCATCATCGAGACGCCGCTCATGTGGATCGACAAGGCCGCGACTTGGCAGCTTGCGAAAAATCTCGGCGGCCAAAAGCTCGTCGATATCATCATCGAAGATAGTCACACCTGCTATCTCGGCGATCGCACGACCAAGCATGAGTGGGGCTATGGCTGCGGCACCTGCCCCGCCTGTGAATTGCGCAGCGTGGGCTGGACGAGGTTCAAGGCTACCACCGCGTAAGATCGTTAGAGCTTGATCGAGACGTTAAGCGCGCTTTCGCATTAACCGTTGACGCCGTTTTGACGGGAAAAAAAGCCAACCGCCATTTGCGTGAATACCACGTCGCGATAGTTTTCCTCCGATACAGTCAAGTTCTTTCAATTATTGGAGGGTCAAATGGGGACCGATCTCACGCGCCGCGCGGTGGCGGAATTCTTCGGCACATTCTGGTTGACGTTTGGCGGCTGCGGCGCCGCCGTCCTCGCGGCGGGTTTTCCCGCCCTCGGCATCGGTTTTCTGGGCGTCGCCTTCGCCTTCGGCCTGACGGTGCTGACGATGGCCTATGCGGTCGGCCATATTTCCGGCGGCCATTTCAATCCGGCCGTCACGGCGGGGCTTTGGGCGGCGAATCGCTTCCCGTCGAAAGACGTGATCCCCTACATCATCGCGCAGGTCCTAGGCGCGATCGCCGCCGCTGCGATCCTCTATTTCATCGCCTCCGGCCAGGCGGGCTGGGTCGCGAAAGGCTTTGCATCGAACGGCTTCGGCGATCTGAGCCCCGGCAAATATAATCTCGCGGCCTGTTTTGTGACCGAAGTTCTCGCGACCTTCTTCTTTCTCTACATCATCATCGGAACGACATCGCGCGGCGCGGCGGCGGGCTTCGCCGGCATTCCGATCGGCTTCGCTCTGACGCTCATTCACCTCATCACGATTCCGGTGACGAATACATCGGTCAATCCGGCGCGCAGCACCGGCCCGGCGCTTTTCGCGGGCGGCGACTATATCGGCCAGCTCTGGCTGTTCTGGCTCGCGCCGATTTTGGGTGCGATCATGGCGGGACTGTTTGCCCGCTGGCTTTACGAACCCGAACCCCTTGACGATACGGTCGTTGTCGAAGAACGCACGGTATGAAGGCTCTCCGGCTTAAGACAACGTGGCCAAAGGACGTTCAATGTCCTTTGCCATGCTGGAGATGAGCTCGAACGAGCGCAGCCGCGCGGCATGATCGAAAACATCCGACACGATCATCAATTCGTCGGCCTTGGTCCGCTCGATGAATCGCTCCATCCCGGCCCGCACCTTGTCCGGGTCGCCGATGATCGCGCAGGCCAGCATGTGTTCGGCCTGCGCCTTTTCCCGCGCCGTCCAATAGCTGTCGATATCGTCGATCGGCGGCTTGCTGAGGCCACGAACCCCGCGAAAGAGATCGGCGAAGGACATTTGCTGCGTCGTCGCCAAGTGCCGCGCCTCGGCGTCACTCTCGGCCGCGATAATATTGACCCCCGCCATGGCATAGGGCTTATCGAGCTGTTTCGAGGGTTTGAAGCGCGCGCGATAGACGTCGAGCGCCGCATCCAAGGCGTCCGGCGCGAAATGCGAGGCAAACGCATAGGGCAGGCCGAATTCCGCCGCGAGCTGCGCGCCGAACAGGCTGGAGCCGAGAATCCATAAAGGCACCTCCGTCCCGGTACCGGGCACGGCCTGAATCGTCTGCCCCGGCTCGACCGGCGCAAGCAGAGCCTGCAATTCGAGCACGTCATTTGGAAAGCGATCGGCGCTTGCCGGATCGCGCCGCAGCGCCCGCAGGGTGAGTTGGTCCGTGCCCGGCGCGCGGCCGAGACCGAGATCGATCCGGCCTGGAAAAAGCGTCGCCAGAGTCCCGAACTGCTCGGCTATGATCAAAGGCGCGTGGTTCGGCAGCATGATGCCGCCGGCGCCGACGCGGATCGTCGAGGTTCCGGCCGCGATATGGCCGATGACGACGGATGTCGCGGCGCTGGCGATACCAGGCATATTGTGATGCTCGGCGACCCAGAAGCGGCGATAGCCAAGACCTTCGGCAAAGGCTGCGAGATCGCGGGCGTGGTCGAGCGCATCGCGCGGTGTCGAACCCTGGCGGACCCGCACCAGGTCGAGAATGGAAATGGGGATCATGGAGGCTCCTTATACCCCTTATTTGGGGGCACGGGGAGCGTCACGGTAGAGATGGCCGGCCTCTGCTCTCGCCACTGTGAGCGGCACGCCGGAGCGGCTTGCGGAAACGCCCGCCATGGTCCACATAAGGAGCGGGAGGTTGGCGGTGGACGTTCCACTCGCCAACCGGGTCAGGTCCGGAAGGAAGCAGCCCCAACGAGAC
>JAATEW010000383.1 GCA_015655535.1 Hyphomicrobiales bacterium
AAGGTGACGATCGAGGACCTTTCCGGCAGCTTGGGCGTCGCAGCCTTCTGGGGCGCCGAACCGCCGGCCATCGCTGACGCCACCGTTTCCCGGGATTGCCGGGTCGACGGCATGGGGTGGCGGGTCATCGCACCGATCGCGACTCTGGAAAAAGCCGTCCCGACCGACATGGCGGCCTACCAAGCCTTGTGCATCGCCAATGCCGTGCCGAAGGGCGGCGTCGATTTCGAATATGGCGACACCTTCGTCAACGACGTCAATCTCGACCAGCTCCATGGCGTCGACTTCAAGAAAGGCTGCTACGTCGGCCAGGAAGTTGTGGCGCGCGTGCATTTCCGCAAATCGGCCCGCAAGCGCATCGTGAAGATCCATTTCGACGGTCCCGCGCCCGCGCCCGGTACGCCCGTGATGGCGGGCGAGACCAATATCGGCCTCGTGGGGTCGATCGCAGGGTCCGAAGGGCTCGCGCAACTGCGTCTCGATTTTCTGGAAGACGCAAAGGCGGAAGGCAAGGCCGTCAAGGCCGGTGACGTGCCGGTCGCCATCACTGTGCCGGAGGTTCTCATCGAAACCGCTTCCGGCGTCGAAAAGCGGCTATAAAGCAGGCCTCAATCGCCGGCCGGCATTTGACACGGCGTGTTGTTGCGTCTTCCAGCTTAGGGCTTCGCGCCCGCCGCTTCGATCAGTGCGACCCAATCGCCGATCGTGCGCAGGGCGTCGATGTCGCGGCTGCGGAAGCGGACGTCGAAACGCTCCTCGGCGGCGAGCACCAGCATGACCATTTTCGCCGAATCCCAGCCCGCAATGTCGCTTGCTGTGGTGGTCATTGTCAGGACGAGGTTTTCGTCGTCGAAATTTTCGCGGAAGATCTCCGTCAGCGCGGCGAGAAGTTCAGGCTGCGTCATACGCTGGCTTGCCCGGCGATACGAAGCGTCTCGCAACAGATCTTGAGCCAATAGGCTTCGGAATAATCGCCCGCTGTTTTAAGTTCGGCAAACTGATCGATATAGCCGTGCATCAAACCTTCTTTCTCCAACTCGACTGTGCCCGCCGGCTTGCCCGGCTCTTCAAGCGTCACCCATAGCAGACGATTCGGGCCGAAGCTCCGCATGAGCGCATATAATTGTTCGATGTCCGATCGCGACGCGACATCGGACTTATGAACAAAAATCCGCTCCGCGTCTTCGAGATCATCGAAGAGTTTGCGCGCGAGAAAATCGAGCCTCTTCGCTTGGCTGGCTTTCACCTCCTCGAACGCTTTGCGGAGGGTCAAATCACCGCCGTGAAAGCGAATGCCATAGGGCGGCACGATCACCGTCAATTGCGGCACGCCTTTTTCCAACGGGCCATCGAATTGAAGGATGACGTTTTCAAGCTTGCGCAGTTCAACCAATCTGCTTTTCAGGGCCTCGACGAGTTTGCCCGCGGAAGCATCCGAGAATCGGAAGAGATCGAGAGGCTCGGCCAGATATTTGTGCTGCAGCAGGCCGAATTCGCAATTGTTGCCGAGGCTATGGAATTTTGCGAGCACGTCCTTGCAGTAAGCCTTGCGCGCCAGCTTCAAAGACTGCGGTTCGAAGGTCTTGTGCCGAAGATAATGGACGAGCGCGGGGATGCCGGTCTCAGGCGCGTTCAAATATCGATTGAGATAGGAGGCGGCGTCGAGTCGCGCGCCGCCAAGCGCGTCCCCGCTCAGGGGTTGGATGGCTGCCTTGTCGCTGTCGGATGTTTTCAGCGACCGAGCTATGTTGAAATTCATGAACGAGTCCGCTTTTGCGGCGTCCGTCAGGCCTTCAGCCTCAGCTTGGAGGCGATCTTAGCCTCCTGCGGCAGCTTGATGTCCCAGACGAGACCCAAAACCCCCAGGCTTCGGATAAACCAGAAGCCGGGATCGAGTTCGTACCATCTTAACCCGAAAGCCGCCGAATTGGAAAATGCGTGGTGATTATTATGGTGCGCCTCGCCCCAGGTGACAAATCCGAGCCAGACATTGTTCCGGCTGTGGTCCTCGCCGGTAAAGGTCTGGGCGCCCATCAGATGACAAATCGAATTGATCAGCGACATCGTCTGCTCGACGACGAAGATGCGGACGACCCCGCCCCAGAGGAAGCCGGTCAGAGCCCCCGCCCAACTCCACTGCACAAGACCGCCGATCAGCGCCGGAAGCGCCAGTCCGAATACCACCCAAAAATAATAAGACCGGTTCAACCGCATCAGGTCGCGCTCGCGTAATAAATCTGGAACATAACGCGCAACATTGGGATAATCGTGGCGGATCATCCAGGTCAAATGCGCATGGATGAAGCCGCGCAACCGGCCGGTGAGCGTGTCTCCATGCAGATTGGGCGAATGCATATCGCCGTCGCGATCGGACAATTCATGATGACGGCGGTGCATGGCGACCCAGGAGACCATCGGCCCGCGCGCGGCCATCAGTCCTAAGACCAGAAGCAGGCCCGCGACCGGCTTCGAGGTCGCGAAGGCGCGATGCGAAAAATAGCGATGATAGCCGACCGTCAAACCAAGCCCTGTGACGAGCCAGAGCGCCAAAAACAAAACAATGTCGATTGGATGCACAGGCAACCAGGGAAGCGACGCGACAGCGGCCAGAGTGCCCAGGGCGGGAAGCACATCGAATAGAATGAAGTGCCGCAACTGGACGCGATGAATGGCGGCGCTCGAAAAAACCGCGCGCATCTGCCGCTGCGTTTGCGAAGCATCCGTAATGTTCGTTGCCTGGTCCATAGCTCGACCATGGCAGTGAACGGTGGTAAACACAACATGGCCACAATCCGTCTTTGGCCGATATGAACCAAAAAACCTGCGTTCCACTTGCAAGCCCGAAGGCTGCTGTATAAGGGCAACTACGACCTCGATCGATTAGAGTGGAAACGTGCCCGAGTTTACGTCCCCATCCGCATTTGATACTGACGCTGTAACGACATATTGTATCAACTTCGTCGCGGAGATGCTTGAACGGGCTCCCGCCGATATCGATCCCAATGCGAAATTCAGCCGCATCGGTTTTGATTCTGCGATGTCCGTTCAATTGATCGTCGCGCTCGAACAGTTTCTCGATGTCGAACTCAGTCCGGATTTGATCGACAGCTTTCCGACCATCGCGAGCCTGTCGGCGCATCTCGCAAAAGCCCGCGCGCAATTGCCGAAAGACGCTTAAGCCACGATAGGCATGTCACACCCTGCTCCGCACACCATGATCGAGCTGTTGGAGATGCGTGCCGCATTGGCACCGGCCGACATTGCACTGCGATTCCTATCGGATCGCGGCAAGATCGAAGCGGAGTTGAGCTTCGCTGCGCTGCGGGCGCGGGCCATTGCGGTGGCCGAAGATCTCCTCGCGCGCGGCGCGAAACCACAGGATCGCGCGATCCTCGCCTTTCCACCCGGCCTTGAATTTCTCATCGCCTGGTTCGGCTGTCTTTATGCGAATGTGATCGCCGTGCCGATGATGCCGCCGCGCCGCGCGAGCGCGCGGGATTCGAGCGAGAATATCATCGGCGACGGCAAACCGCGCTTCGCCTTCACGAGCCAGTCCTTCGTGATCCGCGACGAGATGATCGCCCGCTTCGCCGAATTCGCGATCGATTGGATTCTGCTGGATATAGGCGCGGCGCAAGAGCCCGCGGGCAAGGTGCTGCGCGCGCCGGCGCCAAGCGACATCGCCTTCCTGCAATATACGTCGGGCTCGACCGCGTCGCCCAAGGGCGTGATGGTGTCTCACGCCAATCTCATCGCCAATCTCGACATGATCCGGATCGGCTTCGGCAATGGCCCGCAATCGACCTATGTGAGCTGGGTCCCGCTCTTTCACGACATGGGTCTCATCCTGAATGTGCTGGAGGCGATATATATAGGCGCTCCTTGCATTCTGGTGTCGCCGGTCTCGTTTCTGCAGCGCCCGCTCGTCTGGCTTCGCGCGATTTCCGACTTCAAGGCCGAAGTCGCGGGTGGTCCCAATTTCGCCTTCGATCATTGCGTGTCGCGGTTTAACGAAAAGCAGATGGACGGCGTCAATCTATCGTCCTGGAAAGTCGCGATCAACGCGGCGGAGCCGGTCCGCGCCGGCACGTTGCAGCGCTTCGCCGAAACATTCGCGCCTTACGGCTTCGATCCGCATGCCTTCTATCCCTGCTACGGCATGGCCGAGGCAACCGTCTGGATGACGGGCGGCACGCGCGGGCAGGACGTGAAGATCAAGAAGGTGAGCAAGACCGGCCTGCAAGGTTTGAAGATCGAAATTCCGGTGGATGAGGCCGACGCGCAATCCGTCGTCGGATGCGGCCTCGCGGGCGTGGGCTCGAAGATTGCCATTGTCGATCCGGAAACCAAGGCGGGGCTGCCCGCCGGACGTATCGGCGAAATCTGGGGCCGCGGCGCGCATATCGCGCAAGGCTATTGGGAGAAGCCCGAAGCGACTGAGGAAACCTTCGGTGCTGCGATTTCAGGCGAGAGCGAAGGCCCCTGGCTGCGCACCGGCGATCTCGGCTTTCTCGATGAAGACGGCGAAATCTATATCGCCGGCCGCATCAAGGATGTCATCATCATTCGCGGGCGGAATTATTATCCGCAAGACATAGAGCATACGGTGCAATTGACCGATGAGGCCTTGCGTCCGGGCTTCGGTGCCGCCTTCACCATCGTTCAGGCCGAAGAACAGGAAAAGCTCGTCATCGTTCAGGAGGTGGAGCGGACGCAGCGTCATCGCACCGACCTGCCCGACATAGCCGGAACGATCCGTGAGGCCGTGGCCGAAGCGCATGATCTCTCGGTTCACCGCATCATTCTCGTCCCGCCCGGGGTGGTGCCGAAGACGACCAGCGGCAAGATCCAGCGCCGGTTGACGCGGCAGCTCTGGCAGGACGGCGCGCTCGACAT
>JAATEW010000027.1 GCA_015655535.1 Hyphomicrobiales bacterium
CGAATTCGGCATCAACATGACGGTGACGGTGAGGGCTCCCGGACAGACCCCCATAAGGGTAACCGAGCCGACTCTTCTCGATACTGGCACGGCGGATACGGAAATTTATAATAGCACCGTCAATGTGCCCCCGGGCTTCGGCCAATATGTGATGACGCCCAATGGGGATTATTACACGATACGTCGAGGCGCGGAAATGAGGGTTTCCGGCGGAAAAACCGGCGCCACTTCGACGACAGACCACGTGTTTCCGACAAGGACTGGCGCCCTCCAGTCACCATATGAAGTTCGGGTGTATGACTCGACGCGGGACCGCACCTATGTCGGAGTTGATTTCTTTCTGCAGAATTCAGTGCTTTTCAATCTGCAAGGTCAGGCCGTCGGCTATACGCCGAATTTTGTGACGGAGACCAATATTGCCACAAGCAATTCCGCATCATTGACGGTCGGTTCCAGCTCCGTGCCTTTGGGCCTCGCCGGCATCATCTCCGGCTTGGGTGGCGTTTCGATCACCAGCGGCGGCTCGGCGACATTGAGCGGCACAAATACTTATACCGGCGCGACGACCGTCAACGGCGGGTTTCTGGCGCTCGTGGGCCCAGGCACCATCTCCGGATCGAGCGGCGTGAACGTGTCGGCCGGCGGCCAATTCGATATTTCCGGGTCGACCGGCGGTGCGATGATCCAATCTTTGTCCGGCGACGCGAATGGCCGTGTCGGGCTCGGTTCAAATACATTGGTTCTCACCAATGCAAACGGGATGTTCCAGGGTGTGATCCGGAACGGCGGCATGGATGGGGGTACCGGCGGAAATCTCGTTCTTTTGGGCGGCAACCAAGTCCTTGCTGGCGCCAATACCTACACGGGTTCGACGGTAATCTACGGCGGCCGTTTGGAGGTGGACGGGTCTACGGCTTCGTCCGACGTGATCGTGAACGCGGGCGGCATGCTGTCGGGCAATGGCACGATCGGCGATCCGATCATCAACGCGGGCGGTGTTTTGGCGCCGGGCACGGCTTCGGCAATCGGTGCGCTCACGATCAATGGCCCGCTGACGTTCGAACAAGGTTCCAACTACAATGTCCGCGTTGCGCCGGCCGCGAATGATTTCACGCAGGTGAACGGCGCGACCACGATCAATGGCGGCGCGGTCAATGTGTTTGCCGCCGCGGGCGCCTATCAGGCCTCGAACCGCTTCACGATCCTCAGCGCCACGGGCGGCGTCACAGGTCAGTTTTCAAGCGTCGCCTCCAATCCCTTCCTGACGCCGTCGCTCAGCTACGACGCCGACGATGTGTTTGTCAGCCTTGCACCCAATTATAATTTCGCGCTCGCGGCGACGACCCGCAATCAGCTCGGCGTGGCGAATGTGCTGGCCATCGCGGGTCCGAAGAATCCGAATGCGCCGGTCATCCTCGCCTTCGACACTCTGAGCCTGGCGCAGGCGAGTGCCGGCTTCAATTCCATCTCGGGCGAAGGCATTACCGCGGCGGACACCGCGGGTTTGCAGGCCAATCAGTTTTTCACGAGCACGATGAACGACCAGGGCACGCTCTGGCTCGATGGCGGCAACAATCCCAATGCGGTCGTGCTGAGCGAGCCGCCGCCGGGCGCGCTCTTCTATGCGCCGATCACCAAGAGCCCCATCGTGGTGCGTGATCCGCTGCTGCCGCCCGTGCGCACGTGGAGCGGCTGGGCATCGGGCTTCGGCGCCGACGAGAATGTGCATGGCAATGCGGGCCCCGGCACGGCGGCGCAATCGGCCGAGCTTTACGGCGGCGCCATGGGCATCGACTATCAGATCAATCCCACGCTCCTCATAGGCGTCGCGGGCGGCAGCTCCGGCAGCAATTTCTCGGTGCCGGGCCGCGCCACCTCCGGATCTGTGACGGGCGGCCATATCGGGGTCTATGGCGTCGCGACATTCGGGACCTTCTACGCAGCCTCGGCCACGAGCCTTTCGTTCTTTCACAATAGCGAGACGCGTACGATTGTGGGCCTTGGTCCGCTCGGCGGCGAGACGGATCGCGGCGGCTATAATTCAACCGCCGTGCGCACCAGGCTCGAAGTGGGGCGCCGCTTCACGGATGTTTACGGTGCGACGGTCACGCCTTTCGTGGCGCTTGAGATCGCCGATCTGCATAGCAATGGGTTCAGCGAAACGCCGAGCCTCGGCGCGGGCCTGTTCGCGCTCAATGTCGAGGGCAGGGACACGGCCTCGGTGCCGGCCACGCTCGGCCTGCGCTTCGAGAGGCTCTTCGACATCGGCAATGGCATGAGCCTGAAACCTGTGCTGTCGCTCGCCTATGGGCATGATTTCGCGCCGCAGCGGAATCTGACGAACATATTTCTCACGCTGCCCGGCACCTCCTTCGAGGTCGATGGGGCCTCGGTCGCACGCGATTTCGCGCAGACGAAGCTCGGTTTCGAGCTGGCCTTTGCGCCGAATGCCATGGCCTTCGCCAATTTTGACGGCGCCTTCTCCGGCCGCGACCAGCTCTATGGCGGCAAAGGCGGAGTCAAACTCGTCTGGTAGGCGGCATCGCTGCCGGATGGGACGCGCATCCAATGGAGCCTTCGCGGTTTCAGCCATTCTGAGAGCGGCGACTTCCGGCCACATCGGCGTCATCCGAAACTTTCGCCGCACCGCCTATAGTTCTGGTACGCCTAATATTGGTAGACAAAATATTATGTATGTGGTATACAATAAAAGCCGGCCTTCCTACGCGGCATCACCTCGCCTACAGCCCTGCTGTAGGCGTCTTCTTGTCAGGACCGTTTCGCCTCGAATGAATGCTGACAGGCATGGAATGTCAGATATGCTTCTCATTGAAGCCGCGTGGCATGAGTAAGCGCGTAAGACAAATTATCGATTGATAAAGAACGAGCCTCGGCGGTCAAAAATCGGCCGCCGGCACGGTTGCCAAATAGATAAAACAAAGAATACATAATAATAAATAAAGGGCAGGAAGCGTGTATTTCGATCGCGCGGACTTTATTAAAGCCAATACGCTTCTGTCTGAGGTGCCGCTCAGACCGGATATCAAGCTCCATTTGACCAAAGACACAGAAAATCTGTCTCGAAAAATCGAGATGGCGTTCAATAGCTTGAATGCGCAGCCACCTTATTGGGCTACTGCATGGCCGGGAGGCCAAGCGCTGTCGCGCTATATTCTCGATCACCAGATTTTCGTCGCGGGCAAGCGCATCCTTAATTTCCAGGGTGGATCGGGCCTCATCGCAATCGCCGCGGCCAAAGCCGCTGCGGCCTCCGTGGAAGCCAGCGAAAGCGACGTCCTGGCCATAGACGCGATTTCAATGAACGCGGCGGCGAATCACGTCGCGGTTCAAGTGGTCTCCGATGAGCTTTTAGGCTGCGACTCGAGATGGGATCTTATTCTCGTCAGCGACATTTCCCGCACATGCCCATTCGAAGACCATGCCATCAATTGGCTCGAGCGGCTTGCCCGGAATGGAACGCGCGTTTTGGTGGGAGATCACAGCCACGCTCTTGCGCAAGACAGGTTTGTCTCGATCGCCAGCTATGACGTGCCACTCCACAATCATCAAGACGAAGAGGACGTGGAGATCGCGGAGGTTTGGCGTTTCAAAGATACGGACTGAAGGCAGCTCGTGGGCGTTCTGTTACCGGCTCTTTGGCCAGTTTGAGTAAGACGCCAAACGAAGACTGAAGCCTCAACGTTCTCGTGCAGGTGTTCGCGGCAATTTCTACGAAGTGCTCAATCGCACCGTGGTTCAAGCAGGACGACAGTGTTAGAAAGCCTGGACATTTCAAAGAAATTAATGGTTGCCTTCGGCGCGACGTTTAGCGCTGTGATACTCATGGGCGGTGCGGTTTTTATAAGTCAGTCCTTGGCTCTTAACGCCGCACATCTCAATGCCGTATCCAACACGGTCATCGACGATGTCGATCAGGCTCTCGGCGGCTTGCATGATCAGAACGCGTCGATACGAGGGCTCGTTCTCTACAAGCTTCCACGCTATATCGATAAGTATGACGCAGCGGGCAAGTTGATCGAATCCTCTCTCGCCAATGCCCGCAAGCTCGCGGAAGCCAATCCGGATGTTTTAAACGAGCTTGAGAATCTCGCCCGCGCGGCGCGCATATGGCAGACCGAGATCGGCAATCCGTCCATCGCATTGGGACGCAATCCCGCGACGAGCGACAGGGCGATCGAAATCACTGCTTCCGAAATCGCCTCGGTCCGGTTCAACGAATTTCGTGCCGCTAACGCGACGGCACGCCGGAAAATCGATGCTTGGTCCGATCAGGCGCAGGAAAGCGAAGACAAAGCCAATGCGGCTTTCCAAGGCGTTCTTGGCTTCGGTTCGCTTGCATGCCTTGGCATTATGGCCGGCGCCTGGTTTTGGCTGACGCGAACGATCGCCGCTCCTATGGTGCTATTGACCGGCGCGATGAAACAATTGGCCGGCGGCGACAGCGCTGTCATCGTTCCGGCCCTCGACCGCCGGGATGAAGTCGGCGAGATCGCCAAGGCCGCCCGCTACATGGCGGAGCAAGAACGCGCGCGCAATGACGACGCGCGGGCGGAGGCCGCGCGCGTTCAAGGCGAAGTCGTCGCCGCGGTGGCCACGGGACTCGCACATCTGTCGGGAGGCGATCTTGTCTACCAACTCAGCGATCCTTTCACTTGCGAATATGAAAAGCTTCGCTGCGACTTCAACAGCGCGGTCGAGAAACTGCGCGATACGATGAAGATCGTCTTGAGCAATACGGATATGATCCGATCGAGCTCAAGCGAGATCTCCACGGCCACGCGCGATCTTTCGCATCGCACGGAAGAACAGGCATGCAGCCTCGAACA
>JAATEW010000177.1 GCA_015655535.1 Hyphomicrobiales bacterium
ATGCCGAGACGTCGGTGCGCAATCTCTTAGCCGCGATCGATGCGCGCCGCAACGTGCCGCTCAACCGTTTCATCTTCGCGCTCGGCATCAGGCATGTCGGCGAGACCAATGCCAGACGGCTCGCGCGACATTTTGGTTCGTTTGAGGCGTTGCGTGACGTTGCAAGGCATGCAGAGCTCGGATCGGAAGCGCGCAGCGAGATTGAAAATATCGAAGGTTTGGGCTCTGTCGTGGCGGAAGCTATCGCCGATTTCTTCGGCGAAAAGCACAATGAGACCGTGCTCGATGCACTTCTTGAGGAAGTAACGCCGCAGCCCATGGAGGCCGTCGCGAGCGCGAGCCCCGTCGCCGGGAAGACGGTGGTCTTTACCGGCGCGCTCGAACAGATGACGCGCGACGAAGCCAAGGCGCAGGCCGAAAGATTGGGCGCCAAGGTCGCGGGCTCCGTCTCGAAAAAAACCGATCTCGTTGTGGCGGGGCCAGGGGCAGGTTCCAAGCTCGCCAAGGCGGAGGAATATGGCATCGAAACGATCAGCGAGGCCGATTGGCTGAAGCTCATCGGCGAAGGCTGATGCGCCTTCGATTTCGTCATGGAAAGGATGGCACAAAAGGTTCAACCGTCATGGCCGGCTTGTCCCACGGCTGTCCGGTTTAAATAATCGGAACATGCCCATGCTGTTGCGGCGGCGAATGCTTTGCCGCTGCTCTTTGCGCCGGACACCGATGGCCTAGCGGAGCCGCGATGGTTTACTGTCAGATTTCGCCATTCATCCCATGGCGGCCATTTTTGGCGAGGCGGATGCGCTTTTGTCAATGACGGCTCATCTTCGATGAGCCGTCGCCGAAGGCGGTCTGCGATCATTGACGAAAGCGATCCGCTCGCCAATGCTCGCCGCCAAGAGATGATCGGCAGTCTCTGTATTGAGCAGCGCACAACAAAATAGCGGCTCGACATTTAAGCCGGACAAGCCCGGCCATGACGCAATCGAAAGGCCGCAGCTCCAAGCAATCGTTCCCGCGCGTTACAGCCGTAACGCTTGCGACATCCATTCGAAATTTCATAGTCCTAGCATGGTCCACATCCCAGCAAGCATGTCGGGCCATGAGGGTGATGCCGATGAGTAAGTTCAAACTTTATCATTGCCCGGGCATGCGAAGCGCGCGTGTGAAATGGCTGCTGCATGAACTTGGCGAAGCCGATTTCAATGTCGAAGTCATCTCGGTGGCGGATGCCGAACAATATACAAACAGATATCTCGAAATTAATCCGAACCATTGCGTGCCGACTTTGGAAATTGTCACGCAGGAGGGAGACTTCATTCGCATTAGCGAGAGCGGTGCGATCGTCGTCCTTCTCGCGGATATGTTCCCGGAGGAGCGCCTGGCGCCGCCGCCCAATGACCCGCGCCGGCGTGCCGACTATATGCACATGATCCATTTTTGCGGAGCGGCCATGGATATGATGCTTTGGCAGATACGCATCCACGAACACGTTCTTCCGCATCGCGAACGCGACTTCCGGACCGTCGAGCGGTATCGCCGGAAATTCCGTAATGAAGTGGAACCGCAATTGATCAAACGGCTCCAGGACGACGGATTTGCGAGCGGGCCTCAATTTTCCGCAGCCGATTGCATGCTTGGTTTCAGCATCAGATGGGCGAGGGCCTATCAACTATGTCTTGATCCGGTTTTTGACGATTACATGTCAAAGATGGGGGAGCGGCCCGCCTATCAGATGGCCTTCGCGGATTTGGCGGCTTTGAAGGGGCGCTCCCTGGAAATTCCGCAAGACGCGCCTGTCGTCGCGCTGTTCACGGGCTGAGTTTGAGGTTTTTGCACTGAAGGTATCGAGATCGCTGGCGAGGGGTGGGTTTCAGCCAGGCGAGACCTACATATGATGCGGCGCCGATCCGACGCATTCAGGAACTTTCGACATGCCGGGCCGGAAATCAAAGCGGAACGATGCTCTGGATCGAAATGCGTCGCCGAAACGTGCGGCGAGCCCGCCCG
>JAATEW010000169.1 GCA_015655535.1 Hyphomicrobiales bacterium
AGCAGCGACTGGAAGATGTTGATGAAATCGAGGTAGAGTCGCAAGGCGCCGTTCACCGATTTCTTGGTCGCGACCTCATAGCCGTCGCTCTCGTAATACATCTCCTTGATCGCCTGCGTATCCCAGGCGGTGAGGCCCGAGAAGATCAGCACCGACAGGATCGACAGGCCGAACTGGAACGCCGTGCTCTGCACGAAGAGATTGACCACGCTCGCGATGATGAGGCCGAAGAGGCCCATGATCAGGAACGAGCCGATCGGCGAGAGATCGCGCTTCGTCGTATAGCCATAGAGGCTGAGGGCACCGAAGGCCGCAGCCGTGATGAAGAAGGCGTTTGCCACCGACGCGCCGGTATAGATGAGCAACAGCGACGACATGGAGAGACCCATCGCCGCCGAGAAGGCGAAGAAAAGCGTGCGGGCGGTCGAGGCTGACACTTTGTCGATCCGGAACGAGATGAACAGGACGAAAGCCAGCGGCGCGAAAATGATCAGCCACTTGAGCGGCGAACCATAGATTGCAGCGCCAAAGGACGTGATATAGAGGCCGTGTATTTTAGCCACCGCGAACGACGGGTCGGTCGTGACGGCTAACATTTTCGTGCCGAGCGCGACGAGGCCCGTGATGGCAAGGCCGATCACCATATTATTGTAGACGCCGAGCATGAAGGAGCGGAGGCCCTGGTCGATCTCGGCGCGACCGGCTTGGGCTACGCTTTGTCCCCAGCGGACGCCTGCGTTGCGGTCAAAGTCGGACATGTTTCCCTCTAAAGGTTGGAGAGGCGCGATTGCCTCCATCCGCTTGTTCGGTCCGATATGGCCCGGAAGCGTCGCTGACAATATGGCGTGGTCCTTGATACGCTACAAGAGGGAGAAACGCGGCCTAGTCTTAAAGAACGGTAAGGATTTCAAAGCTCACGCAAATAAGGCGCCGGGCTGCGCCCGAGGATGCGCCAGGTACTCAAAAGTCCGAGCACGATGGTGACGAGGATGGCGCCGAAGGCCGCGAGAAGCGCTTGCGGCCAAAGCCAGACGAAATCGAGATGCATCACCTGCGTCACGATCGCAAAGGCGGCAATCGCGCCCGCCAAAATGCCGAAAACCGCGGTGCAGAGCCCGAGAAACCCGAATTCGGCCAGAAAAGCCGCGAGCAGGCGGCGGCGGGTGGCGCCAAGCACTTTCAGGACCACGGCGTCGTAGAGCCGTGCCTGCTGGCCGGCGGCGAGCGCGCCCGCGAGCACCAGGACCGAGGCCGAAACCGCGATGGCGGAGGCCGACCGGACGGCGACCGCGAGCCTCTTGACGAGATCGTTGACCGCGTCGAGCGCTTCCTTGACCCTGATCGTCGTGACCATGGGGAAGGCGTTCGTCGTATCGCGCAGCATGGATTTTTCGGCCGCCTCATGGCTGCCGTCCGGGAAAGCCAATGTCGCGAGATCGCTATGCGGCGCGCCGGCAAAGGCGTTCGGCGAGAAAACCAGCACGAAATTCATGCCGAAGCTGCGCCAATTGACCTTGCGCAGATTGGCGATGCGCGCCGTCACCGCGCGGCCGAGAACATTGACGGTGATGTCGTCGCCGACGGTGAGGCCGAGCCCATCGGCGACTTCGGTCTCGATCGAGACGAGCGGCGGACCGGCATAGCCCACGGCCCACCAAGTCCCAGCCGTCAGCTCCGACCCTTGAGGGATCGCCTCGGAAAAGGTGATGCCGCGATCGCCCTGGAGCACCCAGGCGGCGTTGTCCTTGGGCTTCACCTGATCGGCGGGCACATCTTTTACCTTGACGATACGGCCGCGCATCATCGGCATGAATGTGGTCTTCGCCTGCGGCGCCAGCCCTTGCAGAAATGTCTCGAACCGTCCGGCCTCGGCGCTCGGAATGTCGAGAAAATAGAAGCTCGGCGTCTCGCCGGGCTTTGCCTCATGAAGCTGATGACGGATATTTCCGTCGATCAAAGTCAAGGTGACGAGAAGCGCGAGGCCGAGTCCAAGCGACAGCACGATCGATGGCGTCAGCGCGCCCGGCCGGTGAATATTGGCAATCGCAAGCCGCAGAACGACATGGCGCGAGCGCGGCAAGCGCCGCGTCACCGCCATCAGAAGAAAAGCGACGCCGCGCAGCAGCAAAAAGCCCGCGAGCGTCACGCCCATATAGATCAAGGCCAGCCGCCGGTCTTGCGAGAGAGTGAAAATCGTCGCCGCAAGCAGGAGGGCGGCGGCGCCCGTCATGAGAAGATAACGCGGCCTGAGACGATGCGGATCTGGATCGATCCGGTCGCGAAACAGCGCCGAGACCGGTACGTCATGCGCATGGCCGAGCGGCGCCAGGGAGAAGGCCAGCGCCGTCAGAAGGCCGTAAAGGCATCCGATGGCGATCTCGGCGGGATAAAGCGCGGGCGCCAGGGGAAACGGCAGAAGCTGCCCGAAGAGCGTTTGCGCGAGAAAGGGGAGTGATGCTCCGATTGCCGCGCCGATCGCCGTGCCCAAGGCTGCGATCATCATCACCTGGAGAAGCATCAGGCCGAAGACATGCGAGCCCGTCGCGCCGAGCGCCTTCATCGTCGCGATGCTGGCCTGTTTGCGCGCGACGAAGGCGCGGATCGCATTGGCGACGCCGACGCCGCCGATAATCAGCGCGGTCAGTCCGACGAGCGTCAGGAATTGCGTGAATTGATCGAGATTGCGCGAAAATTGCGTCGAGACTTTCGTCCTTGTGCGGACCTCCCATCCGGCATCCGGGAACGCGGCTTTGGCTTCGTCGATGACGCGATTGAGCGCGGCGTCCGATGCGGGGTGCTCGGCCGTGCCGAGCGTCAGCCGGTTCAACCATCTGACGAGCGAACCCGGCTGGATGAGGCCGGTGGCACGCAGCGCTTTCTCAGACATCAAAACACGCGGGCCATAGCCGATGCCGGCCGCGAGCTTGTCGGGCTCGGCGATGAGCATGGCGCGCAATTGGAAGGACTGATTGCCGATCTTGAGCCGGTCACCGACCTTGAGATTAAGCTTGGTAAAAAGCGCCGGATCGGCGGCGATTCCGAAAGCGCCGTCCTTGTCTTCGAAGCTCTGATGCAGGTCCTGTGGCGGATCGAGATCGACCGCGCCCGCCACCGGATAAGAGGCGTCGACGGCCTTGATTTCGACCAGAGTGAAATCGCCGGCATCGGTCCGCGCCATGGCGCGCAGCAGCGCCACCGGCGCATATTGGCCATGACTGAGGAAAAACTGCCGCTCGGTATCATTGGCCTCGCGTTGGATTAGATCGAAGGAGAGATCGCCGCCAAGAATGATATGGCCCTGCCGGGCAAGCCCATCGGCGAGCGAGCGCGAGAGCGATCCAACGCCGGTGATCGCCATGACGCCCAAGGCGATACAGGCAAGAAAAATGGCAAAGCCGCCAAGGCCGCCGCGCAATTCGCGAATGGCGATCCGCAAGGCAAGCGGCAGTCCGGAGGCAGGCAGGCGTGGAGGGACAAGTTTCTCTTCGGCTATATCGGCCATAGGGTTGTACTTCTCCCTGTGGAGAATCGGCCGGATGAGGGGTTACGACCTATTCGGATAAGTGTAACTCCTCGCCCCGCGGCGCCACCCTCTCCCTCTGGAGAGGGCTCAACCCGACCCACTTTATGAGTTCATGACCTTAGAGGGCCCATCCCTTGTTTGCTGTCAAGGACGCCAAGCGCTCAGGCACACCCGCCGCGGCCGCGGCGGCGATGCTGGTCTTGCTTTTTCTCGTCGCGCCATTCGCCGCTTTGGCGATCGAGACCGATTGGAAAAGCTTCACGCTTGCCGAGGGCGACCTTCAGGCGGTCTGGGTCTCGTTATCGTGCAGCGTCATTTCCCTTGTGCTGATTGCGATTTTCGGGACGCCGCTCGCCTGGTGGTTCGCGCGCAGCCGCTCGCGATACAAATTTCTGGCGGAAATCGGCTTGATGCTGCCGCTTCTGTCGCCGCCTCTGGCCATGGGCATATTGCTGGCCTCCTTTTACGGTCCTTATACGCCGGTCGGATCGCTCCTGACGCGCGCCGGAATTGAGCTGACCAATAATTCGGCGGCTTTCATTCTGGCGCAATTCTACGGGGCCGGGCCCTATTTCATTGTCGCGGCGCGCAGCGCTTTCGAAAACGTTCCCGTAGCCTTCGAGGAAGTCGCGCTTACTTTGGGCAAGGCGCCATGGCAGGTGTTCTTTCTGGTCACGCTGCCGATCGCCCGTCTCGGTCTGATTGCTGGTCTGGCCGTCGCCTGGGTGCGTGCCTTGGGCGAGTTCGGAATCGTGCTTGTCGTCGCTTATTATCCGCAGGGCATCCCGGTCAAAGTGTGGGTCAACCTCCAGGACATAGGTCTTGAAGCCGTCTACCCGCTTCTCTGGATTTTCTTTCTGGTCGCCGTCCCTCTGCCAATCATTTTGCGGCTCCTGTCGCGTTATTATGGTCCTTGAGCGATGCGCATTCACTATCGCCTCATTCACCCGATCCATCTCGACGCCGCGTTTGAGGCGAAGGGTCTGACGGTCCTGCTCGGCCGCAGCGGCCAAGGGAAAACCTCCTTGCTGCGCGCCATAGCCGGTCTCTTGCAGGCTTCGGGCGAACCCTATGCGGGTCTTCCGCCGCAGCGCCGGCCGATTGGTTATGTGCCGCAGAGTTTCAGCCTCTTTCCACATCTTTCTGTCTGGCGGAATATCGCCTTTTCGCTTTCGGAGCATAGGCGTGACGAAGCCATGCGACTGCTGGAGTCCTTAGGGATCGGGCAATTGGCGGAAAAATGGCCTTCCGAGCTCTCCGGCGGCCAGCAGCAACGCGTCGCTTTGGCAAGAGCGCTCGCCAGAAAACCCGAGCTCCTGTTGCTCGACGAGCCCACTTCGGCGCTTGACCCCATCACGCGCGACGACGTGCTCGATACGTTGCGGCATGTCGTTTCCGAGACGCAGGTTACGATCCTTGCGGTCACGCATGATAGAGAGGCGGCACGGGCGGCCGATCGCCTCGTCATATTGAGCGAAGGCCAAATCGTCCAGGAAGGACCGCCTTCGTTTCTCGCCTCATCACCTGCGACTTTGGAAATCGCACGGCTGATGGGAGTAGCCTTCGCTGCCGAAAACTAGAAAGGTGGCTGTTCAATTGAAATCATCTCAACGCGTCATGCGCGGACTTGATCCGCGCATCCAGGCACAACCTGTTGATGCGTGGATGGCCGGGTCAGGCCCGCTGCTGGCCAGTTGAGAATCGGACTTCCCTTTTGTTGCTTATCGCTCAATCCAGAGGATGCCATACATCTCTTGGTGGCGCGCATTGGCGAGCGGATCGCTTTGATCAATGACAAAAGCGCATCCGCCCCGCCGAAAATGGCCGCCGTCGGATGAATGGCGAAATCTGATCTTGCAGTCGTGCAGCCCTGTCCGCGTCGTTCGAGTCTGGGGTAAAGGGAATTGGCTAAAATATTTAATATCGCAACGGCATGTAGCACGCTGCGATGACTTAAACCGGACAGCTGTGGGTCAAGCCCGGCCATGACGCACTTGAAGTTGTGGCTTTAGCTCAGCTCGCTCGCGAGCCGCTGCAAGAATGCCAGCCCGGCTTCGATCTGCGCGATCTCTATATATTCGTCCGGCTGATGCGCCTGATCGATCGAGCCTGGTCCGCAGACGATCGTCGGAATTTCAGCAAGCTGGAATTGTCCGCCTTCCGTCGCGAAAGGCACGGTGATCGTGCGATTGGAACGCGAGAGCTTCAACGCCAGAGTTTCCGCGGAAGAGCCAGCCTCGGCCTTCAACCCCGGCACTTCGACTTCCGTGATCGTTTCGATCCGGGCGTCCGGCGCGTAGCGTTGCATCTTCGGCAGCACGACGCGGGCGGCATAATCGTCCAGCCGCTGCAACGCGCGCGCGGGCTCGACACCCGGCAGGCCGCGAAACTCCCAGTGGAAGACGCATTCCTTCGCCATGATATTACGCGCCGTGCCGCCGGCTATCGTGCCAACATGGATCGTCGAAAAGGGTGGATCGAAGCGACCGCTCGGATCGCCTTCGGGAACAAGCTCTTCGGCAAAACGATAAAGCTCGGTCACGAGATCGCAGGCGGCCTCTACAGCACTCGCGCCGAGATAGGGCTTTGAGGAATGCGCCTCGTGCCCATGCACGGTCGTGACATAGCACCCGACGCTTTTATGCGCGTCCGCCACTTGCATCAACGTCGGTTCGCCAACGAGCACGGCACCGGGACGCGGCAGGTCGTGGCCGAAACGCGCGATCGTATCGAGCGGGCCTTGGCAGGTCGTCTCTTCGTCGTAGCTGAGCAGAAGATGGATCGGTCGCTTCAGGCCGATCTTCTGAAACGTCGGCAACATGGCGAGACAAATCGCATCGAAGCCTTTCATGTCGCAAGTGCCGCGGCCATAGACGCGGCCGTCAGCGCGGCGCATTTGGAACGGATCGCTGGTCCAAGTCTGGCCCGTCACCGGCACGACGTCTGTATGGCCGGAGAGGACCACGCCGCCATCGACCTTGGGACCGATCGTGGCAAAGAGCGCCGCCTTGTCGCCGGTCGCGTTTGGCACTTTGACATAGTCAATGCCGAGCCCGGTCAGATAGGCCTCGACATCGGCGACAAGCGCAAGATTGGATTTCGAGCTTTCCGTGTCGAAGCCGATCAGGCGGTCAAGGAGATTGAGCGCGGCGTCGAGGGGGACTTGCGCGGTCTCATTGGCGAGAGACATTAGCGTGGGCTTTCCGGCGGAGCAAAGGAACCTTCGACAATCGTGCCTTCAACGATATCAGCGACCCATTTCCACGACGTTCCGTGACGGAGAATGGCTTCACACTCTATGTCGCCGCCTGGTTCATAAAGAACGACCCGATCTCCTACGATTAAGTCCTCAGCCAAAATACTTTCCGGCGGGATTACAATCGTCCGGTGGTCTTCCCGAAGATTCATATCGACTGAAATTTTCAGCATTGGGTGTCCAGGCAGTTACCGACAATGCATCAGATTTCCGATAGAGGTTCTGTCTGTGCCTAGTTCAACACCCGCCGCGCGAAAGGCGAGTCGAGCGAGAAGACCGGAATTTCCGCCTCGAACACGTCGCCCTTTTCGGTCACCATCCGGTAGCTGCCGGTCATGATGCCGGACGGTGTGGTGAGCGGACACCCCGACGTGTAGCGGAAGGTTTCGCCCGGCTTCAAAACCGGCTGTTCGCCGACGACGCCTGGGCCTTGCGCCTCTTCAAGCTTGCCATTGGCATCGGTGATTTTCCAATGCCTTGCGGTGAGCTGCACGGTCATATCGCCCTGGTTGGCGATCTCGACCGTATAGGCCCAGAAATAGGTGGCTTCATCGGCGTCCGAGCGCTCGGGCACGAATTCCGGCAGCACCGTGATTTGAATATCGCGAGTAACGCAGCTGTACATGGTTGATCACGTTCCCCAAACGCGAAAGACGATCTAACCAAGCCTAGCATAGGCCGTACCGCGAGGAAATGTCCGGCCGGCCACCTACTCCGCCGCGAGATGCGGCCGTGCGACCGCGCCCAGCGCCTCGCGCAGATCGTCGAGCAAGTCCTCGACATCCTCCAAGCCGACGGAAAGGCGCAGCATGCCATCGCTGATGCCAAGGCTCGCGCGGGTCTCGGGCGTCAATCTTTGATGGGTCGTCGTCGCCGGATGGGTGATGAGGCGTTTCGCATCGCCCAGATTGTTGGAAATCTTGACGATCGACAGCGCATTGGCAAAGGCAAAAGCGGAAGCCTTGCCGCCGGCGATCTCGAAGGCGACCATGGTACCACCGCCCGTCATCTGGCGCCGCACGATCTCGACTTGCGGATGATCGTCGCGGCCCGGATAGAGCACGCGCGACACCTGCGGCGCCTCGCTGAGAAAATCCGCGATCCGCGCCGCGCTCGACATCTGCTGATTGACGCGCAAAGGCAGAGTTTCGAGCGACTTCAAAAGCACCCAGGCGTTGAACGGCGACAGAGCCGGCCCCGTCTGACGCAAGAAATTATGCAGATTGGTCTCGATGAAGGCCTTGCTCGCGAGAATCACTCCGCCGAGGCAGCGGCCCTGCCCGTCTATATGTTTTGTCGCCGAATAGACGACGCAATCGGCGCCGAGTGCCATGGGCTTTTGCAGAAGCGGCGTCGCAAACACATTGTCGACGACGAGCGTCGCGCCATGCGCATGCGCGATCCCGGCAATCGCCTGAATGTCGTAAACTTCAAGACATGGGTTGGTCGGGCTCTCCAAAAAGAAGGTTTTCGTCTGCGGCCGGACGGCGGCCTTCCACTGCGACAAATCAGCGCCGTCGACGAGCGTCGTCTCGATACCGTAGCGGGGCAGAAGATCTTCGACGATGTAGAGACAGGACCCAAATAATGCCCGCGCGGCAATCACATGGTCGCCGGCTTTGACCTGCCCCATCAGCGCAGCCGTGACGGCGGCCATGCCCGAGGCCGTGGCCCGCGCACCCTCGGCGCCTTCGAGCAGCGCCATGCGCTCCTCGAACATGGCGACGGTCGGATTGGCATAGCGCGAATAGACGAAGCCCGGATCTTCGCCCTTGAAGCGGGCTTCGGCCGCTTCCGCGCTCGCATAGACGAAGCCTTGGGTCAGGAAGAGCGCTTCGGAGGTTTCCCCGAAGGGTGAGCGCGTGGTGCCGCCATGGACGAGCTGGGTCGCCGGGCGCAATGTTTTTGGAGCAGGTTTTTGCTTAAAATCCGTCATTCCAAAGGTTTATATCGTGATGGCTGGCTGCTCAAGCCGTAGTCACACGGCTTTTATGTGGACAGAGGCGCCTGAAGGCTGCGATGCCTCTGCGCAACGAGACCCAATCTTCTACAATCCCGGTTAGGTGATGCTCCAGCCGGATATTGCCATGAGAGCCGCGCTTTTGCCGACACAACCTAAGCTTTTCCCGGACAGCGGCGGCGAGAACCTGCTCGCGGCGGCCGCCGACCTCGGTCCAAAATTTGGGCTGCTGCCACGCGAGAAAATTCATTTTCTGCTGCGCCGGGGCATGATCTTGAGCCTCGCGCCGATCGACGACGGGCAAATTCAGCCGGCAAGTCTCGATTTGCGGTTGGGATCCCGCGCTTATCGCGTCCGCGCCAGCTTTCTGCCGGGCAAGGATAAGACGGTCCTCGATCAACTGACGGTTTTGAAATCCGACGAGATCGATCTTGAGGGCGATGGCGCGATCCTCGAACGCGGCTGCGTCTATGTCGTGCCCTTGCTCGAATATCTGAGCCTGCCCGAAAGCATTTCCGCGGTCGCCAATCCAAAAAGCTCGACCGGCCGGCTCGATATTTTCACAAGACTCATCACCGACGGCAGCGAAGTCTTCGATCATGTCGCGCGCGGCTATACGGGACAGCTTTACGCGGAAATTTCGCCGCGCAGTTTCAGCGTGCGGGTTCATAAGGGCTCGCGGCTCAATCAGATCCGCTTCCGGCGCTGGAATTCGCAGCAATTCAACGTGACGGATTTCGGCCTCGACGATCGCGAGCTGCGCCAACGTCACGAAGAGAAGCGGCTCGTCGATGGCGAATTGCATCTGCGCCATGGATTGATCCTGCGCATCGCGCTCGACGCCGAAACGCTAGGCTCCATCATCGGCTATCGCGCGCAAAAACACACCGACCCCATCGACGTCGATCGAGTCGGCGCTTATGAGCTCAGGGATTATTGGGAACCCATTCAGGCACGCGGCGACCGGCGGCTCATTCTCGATCCGGGCGAGTTCTATATTCTCGCGTCACAGGAGCGATTGCACATTCCGCCCGATCTCGCGGCCGAGATGATCCCGATCGATCCAAGCATGGGTGAATTCCGCGTGCATTATGCCGGTTTCTTCGATCCGGGCTTCGGCTATAGCCCGGACGGAATCCCCGGCGCGCGCGGCGTTTTGGAAGTCCGCAGCCATGAAGTGCCCTTCATTCTCGAAGACGGGCAGGTGATCGGGCGCCTGATGTTTGAAAAAATGGCCGAGGCCCCGCAGGTGCTCTACGGCCAGGCCGGCTCGTCCAATTATCAGGGCCAGGGGTTGAAGCTCTCGAAACATTTCAGGATGAGCTGAGGCGCCTATCGCGTGTCCATATTAAAGGCTGTGACGCAGACCAAAATAATTATAAGGAAGGGCAAGGATTCATATAATTGAGTGGGATGCCTGCGGAAAAGCGCTGCGCAGTTTCCCCTCCCGCTCATCTGCCGACCGGACCGCGACATGAGAAACTGGGACGTCTTTTTTACGGCGACGAAACTCTCCAAAGGCCTCGAACTGGATTTCGTCGAAAATCCGCCGACGAGCGATGACGGCGCCCTTGCCCGCAACGATGTCTTGAATTTCGAAATCACTCTGCGGCGCAGCAAATTCGACGGCATGGTGATGCAGGTCTTGCCCAACGGCGATGTCATCATCATGGCCCAGAACACGCGCTGGCGGATTTCGAAGCCGACGGAGTCAGACAAAGTCCATCCTGTCGCGTTAAGAACGAAGCCGCATATCTGGTTCATTCGCGAGGAAATTGGTTAACACCTCACATCTCCGCGAATTGGTATGCCAGGCCTTGTCACGGCTCTGTTAAGGGCCGATATATGGTGAAAGAATCGGGAGGAAAGTCCAAGCTGAGCCATTGAAAGGTAAAAGCTTTGTTGACTTTCGAGAATCGTTCGCGGGTACGCCGCCTGTGGCTGTCCGACCTCCCCGCGTTCAAGGCTCATCTTCATCGTCTGGACCGTGATACGCTGCACGACCGCTTCGGCTGTTATGCGGCGGATTCCTCCCTTGATGAGTACGCCCAGACCTGTCTGTCCGACGGCTCGATCGTCTATGGCTATTTTGAAGGCGACCTGATGCGCGGCGCCGGCGAGTTGCGCCTGAAGGCCGGCGCGGGCGAAGCCGCGATGAGCGTCGAAAGCGACTGGCGGCACCATGGCATCGGAACCGAGCTTTTCTCCCGCGTGATTCGCGCTGCCTATAATCGCGGCGTCGAATCCCTGTCGATCCTGTGCCTGCCGCATAATCAGGCCATGCTCGAACTCGCGCGTAAGTTCGACGCCGAGCTTCATTTCGAAAGCGACGAAATCACCGGACATCTCGTTGCCCACGAAATTTCGCCCCTGGCGCTTTGGGACGAATATGTCGAGGACAGCCTTGGCTTCGTCGATGCCATGTTCGACGCCCAAAAGCACCTTTTGGAGAAGTTTCTCCACGGACCCGGCGTTCTTCCCTCTTAGGGATCTGGCCCTATCTCAAAAGCGAGCTATCTTGGAACGCATGCGTTCCAAGAGCCGTTATTGAGATGGGAGACCTTTCGTGAAGCACCATCAGCCTTATCTGTCCGCCAAAGCGCTTGGCATTGAGGATTGGGAGCGCGACGAGTTGATCGCGCTCTGGCCGAAGCTCATGGCGGAGACGATCGAAATCGATATGCACCGCGCCGCGTCCGATTGCGGCACGATTTGCTGCATCGGCGGCCATATGGCCCTGTCGCACGGCATTTCGGTCCTCGGAGCACGCCGTTATGTGCAGAATAACGAGCCTCTATCGGCGCTTTTCTTTCCCGACCGGACGATCAATTTCCAGCATCGCGGCTGGCGCGCCAAAGCGCCTCAAGCGGGCCAAGCCATCTTGAATTTCCTCACCACCGGCAAGCCGGACTGGGATGGCGTCATGTCGAGAGCTTGATCGCAAAGGCCGGTAGAGACTCATAAAGCTGAATGATCTCATCAAAGGCTGGGCGCGCTCCTTCTCCCTGTGAGAGAAGGTGGCTTGCCATAGGCGTCATTTGACGCCCGTCATAAATGACGGGCTATGGCAAGCCGGATGAGGGGTTACGGTCTATCCGGATGAGATGTAACCCCTCACCCCGGCGCCTTCGACGCCACCCTCTCGCAAAGGGAGAGGGTTCAACCGCCCACTTTTCAACGGCCCCTAATGTTTCGGCGTGGACGGAATGGGCAGCCAATGCGTGGCGCCGTCATAGGGCTCGGCATTGCGGTCGAGCCATGCCCGCAGAATCGGGTTCCACGCGATGAACTCGAAGACATCCTCGGCGCCTGCCTTGCAGACAAGAATTTCACTGCCGTCTTTCGGCGCTGTCGCCATAGGCTGCCACTCGCTCACGTCCGCATCTCCAAACTGGCCGGTTTTCGGCGGGTTCTATAGCGGATTTCGGGCCAGTGGCGAGAAGAGATCAGGTCTAAAACCGAAGCTGGCGCAGGAACCTTTCAAATCGAGTATTAGGACCTAGCAACGGTGCTATTATACCTTACGGTATCAGTAATACCCAGCTCAGCGGCGTTCTCCCAAGCTTTGCGATTTACACAAATGGGTTTGAACCTTCAAAATGGACAGTAATTTCCAGCAGAGTGGCGCGAAAGTCATAGGCTCGCGTCCCGCAATTGTTTATATGAAGGCTGCGAGCTATAGGAAGATGTTAAGTGATAATAGCCAAAGTCCACATTGAGGGGGCGGTATCGTGGCGGTGGACTTTAAGTCGAGCGAGCCATTCCGCGCCCGGCTGCCATAGATCATCCTGCTTTTAGGTTGAATCACCTAAAAGCAGGAAAGATGATTTAGATTCAAAAATGTAGAGCATGCTCAGCGCGAAAGGCCACATCGCTGACGATCTATCGCAACGGCGAGATCGCAAGGCACTTTTTCGCAGCATGCTCTAGACAGGAGTTTTAAAGATGACTCATAGTCTTAAGTGGGTTGCGCTGACGGCGATTGCTTTAACCGGGATTTCAGGCTCGCTCGGCGCGGCTCAGGCCCAAACCGGCTACAGCTATTTGTTCTGGCCCTATTTCACGGCCGCGCCTGCTCCCAGCCAAGTCCGCATCCCCGCCCAGGCTCAGACCGCACCGGCCGTTACGCCGGTTGCTGCTTCGCGCCGCGTGCCGCAAGATTTCATCCATGAAACGGCCGAGATCAGATATGCGCCGAGCCCCGAGATCGGACGCCCGGCCTATGGCTCGTCCCAATCCGTCATTCTCGGCGTCGGTTATTAAGCCAGACCGGCCAGCAAACAGCAGGCGCGCGGAGAGATAGTCTCGCCCGCGCCTTTTCTTTGCATCTTCGCGCTCAAAGCGAATCAGCCGAACCGCGTTCAAAGCCTTATTTAGGCAGGGCGGCATAGGCCCTGTCGAAGCCCTTCATGGGAATATTGATCGTGACGTCTCTGCCATCCGAGGCATGGATGATGGCCTGAATATCCGGCGACGCGGCAATCTCGCGGGACAAAGCGGCGTCGATCGGCTGGGTTGCAAGACAATGCCCCGTCTCACAAGCCGTGTAAGGAACCGTGTGACTTCCCTTGGCCAATTTCAAATCGATGCCGGGAGCTATCAAAACGCCGGTCGGCGTTTGCAGGGTCATCATCTGGCGGTTGTCGTCATCGGAGCCGATCGTCCAGGAAAAAACCACCTGACTCTGATTGTTGTTTTGTTGGGCGATCTGCAGCAAGGCGAAACAAATGCGCTTGCGCTTGCCTTCGGCGAATTCGCGGCAGGTCACGCTCCAATTGTCGAAACTCAGGATTTCGGTTCTAACGGGCTGCGGTTGCGCTGGCGGCTGTGCTTGTGCTTGAGGTTGGGCGGCGGGGGCGGCCGGAGCCGCCGGCTGCTTTTGCTGTCCGACCCGAATAGCCCCTTGAGCGAAAGCCCCTGTTGGAGCAGCAATGAGGATAGCGAAGCCAAAGGTCAAAATGCGCAACGGAGTTCCCAACATCGGAACATGCCTTTCTGTCTCAACCAGCAGCCTGAGCGGGGCCTTGTACGATTTCCGCGCACCCGGCGGCAAGGGAAACATCGGAAAAGACCGGAAGCTCGATGAATATCAGAATTTTTATATCTGGCTGGAACGCTATAGGGCTTTAAGACGCTGGGGATGGGCAGCCATACCCCTCGTCCCAATATAGGGAGACATCATTTTCCCATGCGATACCATTCATGACGAGCAATTCCGTTCAAGACCTCGCCTCCGCGGATTTGCTCCGTGCCCAATTGGACTCGATCTACGCCTCTTCGATCGATGCCATAGTGACGATTGACGAGCAGGACGCCATTTCGAGCTGGAACGCCGCGGCCGAGCGGCTTTTCGGATATACCGCGGACGAAGTTCTCGGCAAAAACTTTTCCGACATCGATCCCTCACCCGATCGGATCTCCGAACGCCACCAATTTCTGCAACATCTGCATGACGGAGAGCCGATCGAATTTCAGGCCATCCGGCACCGCAAGAATGGCGAACCGATCGAGATCTGGGTCCGCGGCGCGCCGATGAAGGCACTGGGCGGCCAAGTTGTCGGCGCGTCTTTCATCGTCCGCGACATCACCACGCTGAAACAGCGCGAGCAGCATGTGCATTTTCTGATGCGGGAACTGACGCATCGCTCGAAAAATCTTCTGGCCGTCATTCAGGCCATGGCTAGGCAATCGCTCAGCCATTTGAGTTCGCCCGAGGAATTCGTCACCCGTTTCAGCGAACGGCTCAGCGGGCTTGCGGGCTCGCATGACCTTTTGTCCAATGTCGATTGGGAGGGTGCTTCGCTCAACGACCTCATCCGGTCGCAACTGCGCCATTACGAAGATCGCTTCGACGAAAAATTTCATCTCGACGGACCTGATCTGTTTCTGCGGCCGGAAGCCGCGCAGAATATAGGCATCGCCTTGCACGAGCTCTCGACCAACGCGGCCAAATATGGCGCCCTGTCGGTGCCCGAGGGCAATGTCTCGATCTCCTGGCAATTGAAGACGGAAAAGGACATTCCGAGACTTCAAATGGTCTGGCAGGAAAAAGGCGGGCCCTCCGTCAAACCGCCCGGCCACAAAGGCTTCGGCCATATCGTGATGGACCGCATCACCGGGCAAGCGCTCGGCGGCACATCGCAGGCGGATTTCACCCCCGAAGGCGTCACCTGGCGGCTCGACGTCCCCGCGTCTTCGATCGTGCTCGAGCGCGAGAAGACGGAGTAGTTTTAGGCCTCGCGGCCTCGATGCGCGTAACCGCTCGCGATATGGCCGGAAATGCTTATATAGACGGAACTCCCGCCTTCTTAGGAGATCCGATCCATGGCCGATCACGGCGCCCATGACGACCATCACCATGACCCTCATGCGGACCATCAACACGGCGTGGCCGGCGACGCGCAATCATCGAAGGTCAAGGATCCCGTCTGCGGCATGTCGGTCGATCCGGCCACGGCGAAATACCGGGCCGAGCACGAGAAGACGAGCTATTTCTTCTGCTGCGCGAAATGCCAGGAGAAATTCAAGGCCGACCCGCAGGCCTATTTAGGTGAGAAGACAGCCAAAACCGAGCCGCTGCCGCAGGGCACGATCTACACCTGTCCGATGCATCCGCAGATCCAGCAGGTGGGGCCGGGCAATTGCCCGATCTGCGGCATGGCGCTCGAACCGGAGGTCGCGACCGCCGATGCAGGCCCCAATCCCGAACTCGCCGACATGACGCGCCGGTTCTGGGTCGGTCTTGCTTTGGCCCTGCCCGTCTTCATCCTCGAGATGGGCGGCCATCTCACCAATCTCCATATGCTGCTCGGCGCACAGGTCTCGAACTGGATTCAGCTCGTGCTGGCGACGCCCGTCGTACTTTGGGCCGGTGCGCCCTTCTTCGAACGCGGCGCCCGCTCGCTCGTCACGCGCCATCTCAATATGTTCACCTTGATCGCGATGGGGACGGGCGTCGCCTGGACCTATAGCGTCATCGCCACGGTGGCACCCGGCATATTTCCGGAGACGTTTCGGTCTGCCGACGGCTCGGTCGCAATCTATTTCGAGGCGGCGGCCGTCATCACGGTGCTGGTGCTGCTCGGCCAGGTTTTGGAACTGCGCGCCCGCGAGCAAACCGGCGGCGCCATTCGCGCGCTGCTCGATCTCGCACCGAAGACGGCGCGCCGCATTGGCCAGGATGGCTCGGATAGCGACGTGCCCCTCGAAGCCGTCGTGGTCGGCGATCGTCTGCGCGTCCGCCCCGGCGAGAAAGTGCCGGTCGACGGTGAATTGATCGAAGGCCGCAGTTCGGTCGATGAATCGATGATCACCGGCGAGTCGATGCCGGTGACGAAGGAAATTGGCGCCAAGCTCATCGGCGGCACGCTCAACCAGAGTGGTGGCTTCATCATGCGGGCTGGCAAAGTCGGCCGCGATACCATGCTCGGACAGATCGTGAAGATGGTGGCCGAAGCGCAACGCTCGCGCGCGCCGATCCAGCGCCTCGCCGACCAAGTGGCCGGCTGGTTCGTGCCGACCGTCATCGCGGTCGCGCTAGTCGCTTTCGCGGTCTGGGTGACGGTGGGACCCGAGCCGCGTTTCGCGCATGGTCTCGTGGCGGCGGTCGCCGTGCTCATCATCGCCTGCCCTTGCGCGCTCGGCTTGGCGACGCCGATGTCGATCATGGTCGGCGTCGGCCGCGGCGCCTCGCTCGGCGTGCTGATCAAGAATGCCGAGTCTCTCGAACGCTTCGAGAAGGTCGATACTCTCGTCGTCGACAAGACCGGAACCCTCACCGAAGGCAAACCGAAAGTCACGGCGCTGAAACCCGTGGGCGGCATCAGCG
>JAATEW010000178.1 GCA_015655535.1 Hyphomicrobiales bacterium
AGCGGGCCTGGGAACGTCTATTGGCGGCTTGGCACATTCCGGTGGGCCGATCCGACCAAGGTCTGGATGATTGCCATCCCGACGCTCGCCGGTGGTGCGATCCTCATGGGCCTGCGCTGGCGGCTCAATCTTCTGTCCCTAGGCGATCTCGATGCCGCTTCGCTCGGCATCGATCTCTGCTATCTGCGTTGGCTGATCATCGCCGTCGTGTCCCTGATGGTCGCGGCGCAGGTCGCAGTCTCCGGCATCGTCGGATGGGTCGGGCTCATCGTCCCGCATTGCGCCCGCATGCTGGTCGGTCCGGATCATCGCCGCCTGATGCCGGTCTCGGCGCTGCTCGGCGGCCTCTTCACACTCGCGCTCGACGATCTGACGCGATCGATCATATGGGCCGAGCTCCCCGTCGGCATTCTGACGGCCTTCTTCGGCACGCCGGTCATCTGCTTCCTGTTCTGGAAGACCCAGTCGAAAGGCTGGAACAAGGACTGAGTCTGTTTCGCAAGTTGGAGGATTGAACCATGACATATGTATCGGCCTCGCACACCATTCATCTCACGGGCCGCCGGGTTCCGCGAGTCCGTCTCAATACCCGGATCCATATCAACAAGAACTTCGTCGCGGCGCTGATCGCCGTCGCGATCAGCGTTACCTACGCTTACTTCGACATCAGCCAAATTCGCCTTGCACCGATGCGCCCAGCCTTTGTGGACGAGGCCTTCAAAAACTTCTGAAAGCGGAACTTCCTTCGGACTCATTCCGGATAAAACCTAATCGACAAGTGGTCGCCTTCGAACGACCCCAGGCGTTGTAACGCGTAAGGGACTTGCAATGTTTAACCAGAGTAGCATTGAACTCGCCATACCTGGTCATAGCGTCGGACGTTGGCCCCAGCGGCTTTTCCAGAATCTGGTCAAGCCGAAGCCCTCCCCTATTCCGCAAAAGCGCCGCAACGCCGATGAGGACGGGACTTTCCTGCAAGAGACCCTTCTCAAAATAACCCTGTCCAGCTTCTGCATTTGGCTCGTGCTCTTTGATGAGGTCAGCTGGCATTTAGAGACTGGCATCAGTCAACTCACTCAACTCCGGATCAAAGCGAACTCCTTAGGCACGAGGTTTGCCACGTCGATACCCATGCACGTGCCTTTCCGACGATACCTCCGGCCGAAGCTTCTTATCGTGAATCATCCCTAACGATCGAATGCTTTCCCATAGCCTTGTCTCAGCGAGTTTGTGTCATGTTCAACCCGAGCCCATTCAAGATCGTCATTCCGACACGCGAGCGTGCCAATCTCTTCCGATGCTCGATAGGATAGCGTAGTTCGACAGGCGATCGCGGCAGATATGCTGCGCTATGAATTATGAGAATCTACAATATAGGTGAGCGGTCGACGCT
Source organism: Hyphomicrobiales bacterium (assembly GCA_015655535.1). Taxonomy (GTDB): domain Bacteria; phylum Pseudomonadota; class Alphaproteobacteria; order Rhizobiales; family Beijerinckiaceae; genus Methyloferula. Next base: position 1,394 of record JAATEW010000178.1, read on the forward strand.
GCTGTATGCCAGTTTGCCTTCGATACATATACAAAGGATTGCCCAATGACCGGGACTGTCATTTCCTTCTCCGCCCTTGGCCATGCCTATCGGCCCGGCAACTTCGTCTTCCACAATTATTCGGCATCGGTGAAAAAGGGCGAGGTCTTTGCCTTGCTCGGACCGAACGGGCGCGGCAAGACCACCCTCCTCAAAATCCTGCTTGGCGCCTTGAAGCCGACGAAGGGCACACTGAGCGTCAAGGGTCATTTTGCCTTTGTGCCGCAGCTCTTTCAGGTCAGCTTCGATTATTCCTGTCTCGACATGGTGTTGATGGGCCGCGCTAAAAAGATCGGCCTCTTTTCGCAGCCTGCTCAGAAAGACGAAGAAGCCGCGTTGGAAGGCCTCGACCGCTTCGGTATGGCCGATTATGCAAACCGTCCCTTCCATGAACTTTCCGGCGGACAACGCCAACTCGTCATCTTCGCCCGCGCCATCGTCGCGGAAGCGGATATTTTAATCCTCGACGAGCCGACCTCCGCGCTCGATCTGAAAAACCAAACGCTCATCCTGGATTGGATCAGCAGATTATCGCGCAATGATGGCTTGACCATCGTCATGACCACGCATCATCCCCATCATGCGCTGGCCGTCGCCGATCAGGCTCTGCTCATGATGGGACAAGCCGATCACATCGTCGGGCCGCCGTCGGAAGTCCTGACAGAGGCGAACCTGTCGGCACTTTACGGCGTGCCCATGAAGCGCGTCGGCTTCGAGCACGAGGGCCGCCATATCGAGACCCTTGCTCATGTGCTGCCGACTGTTCAATCCCGACCCATGGATCAAAGTTCTCTCAACTGAAGCATTTTCGGTTCAATCCACTTGGACTCGGATGCCTGCGCACGAAGAGACCGATGCCATGCTCGCCACCGATTGAACGCGGGTTTCTACATATTCGGTGAGTCGTCGCATTGAAGATCGCATACGCTTTTCTCCGGTTCGATCTGCTTGTTGGCATCCATGGCTGATCGAAAAAGATTTCAGCGCATCCAAGCGCCTGAAATGACGCTGCGCGAGCGCCTGGGCGCGTTGCGCTATGTCGCGCGGCTCTTTCGCGAAGTTTGGAGAACCAGTCCTGGTCTCGCTGGCGCGTCCCTTGGCCTGCGGCTGATTATGGCTTTCCAGCCCGTGCTCACCTTCTACGTCGGCAAGCTGATCGTCGACGAGGTCGTCTCGCTCACGCATTTGACTTCCCCTGAGCGCAACTTCGGCGAATGGCTGCTGTCAGGGCGGCTCGATAGGCTCGCCGAATACATCGGCTTGGAACTGGCTCTGACTGTCGGCTTCGACGCAATGAGCCGGATCATATCCCTCACTGACGGATTCTTGTCCGAAAAGCATTCCAACCGCATCAGCATCGCTCTCATGGTCCATGCCGCAAGCCTCGATCTGCAACATTTCGAGAGCAGCGATCATCAAGACCAGCTTGAGAGAGCGCGAGGCCAAGCCATTTGGAGCAGCAATTTCCTGTCGCAAGTCTTCGGGCAATGCGAAAGCCTCATGGCGCTCGTGACATTGGTTGCAGGCCTATTCGTCTATGCCCCGTTTTTGATTCTGCTGCTGATCGTGGCTCTCATCCCGGCTGTCTGGAACGAGGCCTATTTCAACGCGCTCTCCTACAAGGTCAACTTCGACCGCACGGAGGAGCGCCGCCAGCTCGACTATCTCCGCTATATAGGAATCAATGCGGAGACGGCGAAGGAGATTAAGCTCTTCGGCCTGTCCAACTTCCTGATGGGCCGGTTCGATCGGCTGTCCTCTGCCTTCTATATCGTCAACAAGGGACTCGCGATCCGGCGGAACCTTTGGACCGGGCTCTTTTTTTGTCTGAGTACAGCCGCCTATTATAGCGCCTATTGCGTCATCATCTGGCGGACGGTGTCCGGCGTCTTTTCTCTGGGCGATTTGACTTTTCTTGCCGGCTCCTTTCTTCGCCTCCGCGGCCTCATCCAAGGCCTTCTCTTCAATGCCGCCTGGATCTCGGCGCGAGCGCTCGATTTGAAGGATCTCTTCGGCTTCTTCGATATCGAACCAAGAATCACTTCGCCTGAAAAACCCCTCCCCTTCCCTAAGCTCCAACGCCTCGGCATCGTCTTCGAAAATGTCGGATTCCGTTATCCGGAGTCAGATCGTTGGGCGCTTCGCAACCTCACATTCACCCTGCGTCCGACGGAGGTGGTCGCCCTTGTCGGTGAAAACGGCGCCGGCAAGACGACGATCGTCAAATTGCTGACGAGGCTCTACGACCCTGATGAGGGGCGCATTCTGATCGAAGGCATCGACCTCAAAGCCTTCGACCTTGCGGATTTGCGCAGCCATATCGGCGTCATCTTCCAGGACTTCATCCGTTACGACATGACCGCGCATGAAAACATTGCCGTCGGCCAGATCGATCTGCTTGATGACTCGTCGAGAGTCGCCTCCGCAGCTGAACGCAGCCTGGCAGCCGGCGTCATTGCCGATTTGCCCCTAGGCTATGGGCAGCCGCTCGGCAAAAGATTCAATCAGGGCCGCGATCTTTCGGGTGGCGAATGGCAGAAGATTGCCCTTGCCCGTGCCTATATGCGAGATGCCGCATGTTTGGTCCTCGACGAGCCGACCGCCGCGATTGATGCAAGGGCCGAGACACAAGTCTTCGAGCGCTTCAAGGAGATCTGCCAAGGCCGCTGTGCACTTCTCATCTCGCATCGCTTTTCCACCGTGCGCATAGCCGATCGCATCCTGGTCTTGGAAGCGGGCAGAGTCTTGGAACAGGGCAACCACGACGAACTCTTGAAACAAGCCGGACGTTATGCGGAACTCTTCGAATTGCAGGCCAGAGGATATAGATAAAGACTCTGACAGGCGCATTACCTGGCTATCAAGGAAATCAGCAGATGCGGTTATTTGCGGCAATACTCATCGCTTCATTGGCAGCGATCATATTGGCTCATCCGGCAGATGCCGCCGTGAGCGTCAGCTTTGTCGATCCGCAAAATTATAGCGATTTTCGATCGGAGTCCGGCTCACAACGTGACGGGATGCTGGGCGAGCTCCGGCAAACTATGATGGAGCTTGGAGGGCGCTATCTGAAACCGGGTCAGACCTTGAATATCGAAGTGCTCGATGTCCAGCGCGCCGGTCTTTTCCGGGATACGACGCCATCTCATACGGCCATATTGACGCCAAACACACCACCGCGCATCGACGTGCAATATACGTTGCGGCAGAACGGCAAGATTATCCTCAGCGCCCATGAAGCAATTACCGACATAGATTATTTCCTAGACCAAAGTTCGCATTTATCGAGCGATCGTCTCGTATATGAAAAGCAAGTCCTGCGGGATTGGTTCAGGAAACGCTTCGGCCAATGAGGTTAAGTTTTACGCCGCGCATTCTGCAAGCGTGATAGAAGCTGGCAAGAACGCAATCCCTTCCCGCCGTAAAACGAGGTGACGACGTTCCATGAGTGCAGGTTGTGCGATCGTGTGGGCGACGCAAACTATAGTCGTTTTAGATAGATCGCGAGATAGAACTCTCATTGCGATGCCACGCTGCATATCGTCCATCGCCGAAAAAGGCTCGTCCAGAAAAAGCCAACGTGGTTGAAGCAGGACGGCACGCGCGAGCGATAATCTTTGTTGCTCACCGAGCGACAGTTCCTTGCACCAGTCAGAAATCCTGCCGTTTTCAAGAGCGGGCAACGCGCTCTCCAACCCGAGTTCGTACAGAAGGCTTGCTTCCATCTTCATGCTATTGCCTAAAGACGCGGGCATTTTCGGATACCAGAGCGCTTCGCGTAGCGTCACGCCGAACGGCAAATAAGGCCTTTGCGGCAAAAAGAGACTTTTGTCTGTTGCAGGCGCTCGGATCTCTCCGCGACGATGAGGCCAAAATCCAGCGATCGCTCTGAGCAAAGTCGATTTTCCCGAACCGGATGCGCCGGTCAGAACGATGTTTTCGCCTTCAACAAGAAGCAAACCGTTCGGGTTCCTTTCCGGCTCAACGCGGAAAAGCATTTCGCCACTGGGGCGATGAAGAGAGAGGCCTGATGCCAGAGCGATGTTATCTGGTGCCTCAGATGAAGCTTGCTTCAGGCTGTTGTGAGCCTGGTGACATTCGTCAATCGCTTGATTGAACTCGATCAGGCGATCAACGGTTGCGCGCCAGTCGGCGATCGCTGGAAACATGCGAGTGATCCAGGCAAGCGATGAATCGACCTGAGAAAAAGCTCCATTGATTTGGATGAATTCGCCGAGCGTAATCCCTCCCATAAAATATCTCGGCGCTGCGACGAAGTAAGGGAGATAGCTGGTCACCTGCGTTGATAGCAAACGAAACGATGAATAGCGGCCATTGGCAATGATTAAGCGCATGCCGTTTCTATAAACACTTTGGAATCGCCTTATTGCGTGATCGCATTCCGCGGCGCTTCCACCGAGCAAGGCCGCGGCTTCGGCATCTTCGCGCAGGCGAACAAGGCCATATCGAAAATCGGCCTCATGAGCTTGTTGTGTATTATTGAGGCCGATCAGACAACGCCCGATCCGGATTGCGATAAAGGTCGCCACGACCTCGTAGAGCACCGCGACCCCGAGCAGATAGCCTGGGATCTTTTCCCACGACGTGAATCGTGACGATTGCCAATCGTACCAAAGAGGAATCTCGACGCTGCCCGAAAGCGTCCATAAAAGGGTGGCGAACGAGGCAAGGCTGATGCTCGACTGGAAAAGCCCCAAGAAAATGTCCAACGTCCCCGACGTCAGCTTTTTCACATCTTCCGCGATACGCTGATCGGGATTATCGACCGTGTTTTCAGAATTCAGAAAGCGCATCCGGTACAAGGTAGCATTGTCGGTATAGCGCTTTACGTATTGGGTGGTTAGCCAACGGCGCCAGCGTAGTTCAAATGTCTGCTCTGCAAAGAGACGCCCCAACCAGACACCGATCAAAAGCAAGATTGCGCCGGCGAGGTGCAAGAGCGCATCAAAAAAGCCATGCACGTCGCGATTTTGCAGTGCCGTGAAAAGGTTGCCGTTGATCGTATTGATCCAGACTTGCAGCATGACGACACTGACGCTTGCGATCAGGATCGTAACAAGGCCCGTACGGGCGAAAAGCCGTTCTTCGGACTTGGAAGAAAAGTATGCGCAGACCAGACGTGCCATTTCGAAGGCGCGCATTTTCCGATTGGATGACATACCGCAAACTCACACCGACGCAGCGTCCGAGAACGCGCCGCCGTGAGCTCTTGCCGCTTCGACGTGATAAAAAAGAAGTCTAGCGCTAAGGCCCGCGCCGTGGTGCTGAAAAGGGTCGCCAAACCAAAAGGCGATATGACCCGTCGAAACTGTGAACTCTACGCGACAAGCCCCGGAACGCAGATGACTTGGATAGGCTGGTCTTGATTATGCTATATTTTATCAAATATAGCATAATCCGAACGCTAGCCCTTCGTCAAATCATCCGTCAGCCGCTCAGCCAGGGCTAATGCCGCTCGGTCCGCTTGCACAGGCATCATGTCGATAAGGGGTAACCTATCGATTATCGCGTGCCCGCGCAGGTCGTCGCTGTGACCACATTCTCTATTGGCTGAAAAGCCTGTCGTATGCTTCGATGAGGCTTAGCCTCCGATCAGCTCTGTGTCTGGGGTTGAACCACTGGCTTCTGGGACTTTTGTTTATGCGCCTTGGCCGGTTCGGGCGCTGGAACAACTGCCACCTGGGGTGGCGGTACGGGTTTTGGAGCGCAGAAGATCGAGATGAAACCGCAGAACGGGCTGCTGGAATGGTTCCACTCTTCCCAGGTCATTGATTGCGCCTGGGTTGCAGCGAACGTCGAGAGGACCGCCGCGATCAAAAGCGATCGTTTAGTAAGTCTCGAAGGCATTGCCAGCCCCACAAGTCGAGAAGCAGATATAACTTTGTCTACATAGCTTTTCCGGGGGAATAGGGTCCAGTAAAATCTCAAGTGAAACCGGACCAATATCGAGATCCCGGTCAGGCATGGCCGGCTGCCTTAGTGCGCGAGATTGAAGTGGATTGGAACGCTGCCGCGGAAGCTACCGCCCGGCGGCGGCGGTGGATGGCTTGCGGCGACCATTTGATGGACGGCGGCGTCGATCGCGCTATTGCCCGATGAACGTGTGATCGCGTGAGCCACAATTGCGCCCGATGAACCGATCGACAGAGTAACATAGACAGTTCCCTGCGCGCCTTCGGCGCGTGCTTCCGAAGGATAAATTTTATGGCGGCCAAGTTCGGCCGAAACGATACCGGCATAGGCGGCTTCCGACATACGCGCATTGGCATCGGTCCCGTCTCTAACGCCGGCATGACGAGCCTCCGCGCCTTGGCTGAAGTCGGCGGCCTGTTGCCTGGCATGGGCGCGCGCTTCGGCAAGGCGAGCGGCCTTCATCGCGGCTTGCTTCGCGGCGATCTTCTGCTTTTTCTTTTTAAGGACCTGCAGAATTTTTTCGGTGGGAGCCGGCGTCGGTTTCTCCGTCCGTGGCGTCTCTGGCTTTGCCAAAGCGATCACCGGCGCATCCGGCTGCTCGATCTTGGGCGCTTCGGCGCTTATCAGAGGCGCCAAGTCCGGCGTCACCTCGGAAGCAGCCGGCTTCGAAACATCGGGATCGTTCTTATCGGCGATTTCCGGCGCTGAATCGACCGGCGGATCGGGCGACGCGATCGGCGCTGTCTGCGGTGCCGATACGGTTGAAACCTCGGTCACCGCTTCGCCCTGGGGGATGACCGTGACTTCAACCTCTTGCATCGGCGTCGGGTTGCTTTGCAAAACGAACAGGCAGAAGCCAACGATCGCGACATGGATGGAAAGCACCGTCACGAGAAGGTAGGGGCGCACCCAGACAGGCTTCAGCCAGGACGTGTCTACAGGCGTCGTCGAAACAGCGACCGCCGGTTCTTCATCTGAGCTGGGGGCTTCTTCAAAAGCCTCTCCGATCTGCAAAACGGAATGAGTCATGGATGCGGCGTGTCGGTGGATATAGGCGGGGCGGGAGCGGTGGAAATGGCAGGAACCACGGCAGTTGCCGCTGCTGGAGCTCCGGAAACAATCGCCGCGTCGGAAGAAGCAGACCCAGCCACCGAACCAGAAGTTGAGGAAGCAGCCGGGACACCATGAACGGTTGCTGTAACAGCAGGTGTCCCATCGACATTATCTTGGCCGTTGAAGGTCGTCGCAACAACAGGTTTGACCGGGGCAACAGCTTTACTCATGTCGGATTTCGAATGCGGGTCGGCAACGATCGCGATATGCGTCAGGCCATTGGTTGCCAGCAGATCCATGATCGCGACCACGTCGCCATAGGGAGCTTCCTTGTCGCCGCGCAGATGGATGATCTGGCTGATGTCGCTGCCGAGTTTTTCATGCACCGCGTCGACCAGCTTGTCGCGCTCGACCGGGTCATTGCCGAGACTCAGCGAACTGTCTTTGCCGACAGTAATGATGATCGGCGCCTTAGGATCGAGCGGCTGCACCTGTTTTGCTTGGGGAAGATTGACCTTCATCCCCGAGGCGAGCATCGGCGCCGTGACCATGAAGATGATGAGCAGCACGAGCATCACATCGACAAGCGGCGTCACGTTGATTTCAGCCAGCGGCCGATAAAGGCCGTTGCCACCCTTCGGATGCATCATAGCCATAAGTGGGCGCCTTCCCTCATGCCGCTTCTTTTAGGTTTCGGCCACGAAGGACTTTGACAGCGTGATCTTCAAGGAGATCGGACAATTCCTGTGCGACCCTGCCGAAGGACGCGACCAAGCGGTTATAGGCAAAAGCCGCCGGAATAGCGGCGGCGAGTCCATAAGCAGTCGCAGCCAAGGCCTCCGCGATGCCGGGCGCAACCACCGCCAGACTCGTATCCTTGGCTTCGGCTATGCCCGAAAATGCCGTCATGATACCCCACACCGTGCCGAACAGGCCGACAAACGGCGCGACGGATGCTATCACGGCGAGATTGGGCAGACCGCCTTCAGCGCGCACAAGCAAGGTGCGGGCATATCGCATCATGGCCTCAAGTACGCGCTGGCGTCTCTCGCCGGCGGTTTCCTGATCGATCGGCTGATGCATGGCTTCGACGCCGGCATCAAAAATGGCGCTGAGCTTCGTCCTTTGACCTTTGCGCGCCAAGCGGACGGCGCGCCGCAAGCGCGTCAAGCCGTAGAAACTTTCGAGGATCAGAAACCAGCACCAGATCGATGACAAGATAAGAAGGGCCATGACGGCCTTGCCGACCGGGCCGGCTGCCCAAAACAGATCCACGGGCGAGATGCTCAGTGCGTTCGTCGGTTCCATGCCAGTCCTATTTTATGATGATCTAAGGGGCGAGCCCGATTGATCAGGAAGGGCGGCACCGTTAAGCTGGCTACGGCTACTGCCTCAAAGCCGCCCTTTCGTCGTTACGACAATTTTATACATAATGCGAACGCGAGTCTGTAGTTATTGTGTCGCAAGGTGGAAGGCTACACCATACGGTGCTTGCTGGAAGGACTGCCGCTCATTGTCAGTCCCAGCCGCGGCCTCATTGGATCTGCGGGCCTTCTCGAAATGCTTACAAACGAGCGCGGGAACAGATGGCGCGCAAGGCATACGGCAAAGTCGACACTTTTGGCCATGCGGTCGGAAGGGCGCCTTCTGGCCGGCCGCGAGCGGATCGTGCGGCTTGAGGCCGTGGCCAAACGGCGGCATCACCGAAGCCGCCTGGTTCAACTACAAAATGGCCTGAGACTCAGTCAGCCGAAGCCCGCCTTCGTCGCCAAAACCAGCGGATCGAGCGGCCGGCGGCGCCATGATCATTGGAGAGGTTTGCGGCTGATTGCGGCTTTCCGAAAGCTCGAAGAAAGGCGCACGCGTATTTCGACGGCGATTGCCGACGAAGGCCTCGAACAGGCCGAGGACGCATGAGAACGGAGTCGTCATGAGCGATGAAGCCGCGAAGCTCCTTGAAGAAATGAACGATTATCTTGGACGTGGACGCATGCACGGGAAGTTGAGCGCGGACCAACTCCAGCATTTGTTCGTCGGCGTTTTTCATGAGTTGGCGCGTGCTTCATCGTTTGAAGCAATTCTCCCCCGGCTACACGACGTGGAGGCCGAATACCGCCTCCGCCAGCTTGATCCGCCCTATGCCCTCGTCAGGGACGACGCGGAGGATTTCATCGAGAGAGTTTCGGATGCTGTGAGCAGTGTCGGTTATAGGCGCGGCCCTTAGGTTGGATGCCTGCACCTCTGAACACTGAACATGATAGCGCGCCTGAGGCCATAGCGCAGAGAGATTGCAATCGATGGTTCGAGCATATGTTTTTACGCGTCTAGCGCGATAGACATCCCGGCAATTTTGGCAAATTTTCTTGTTCGATCTTCTCCGTCACCTTTATGCAACATCTCAATTTACCGTTGTGTACTGTTAACACGAGACGCTCAAATTCAGCTTGAGATGCCAGAAAAATAATTAAAATCAATAATTTGCTGCAAATAATTCCCTCTCCAACCTCATCGTGAATTTGTCAGATAGGAAAACACTTTTGTAAGAAATACACTAAAACCGTTCCGTTTTCAGACATTTGACGCCACAACCCGTATGGTTTTGGTTATATAAGTCAGTTATATGTTTAGGGTCGGCGTTGGTGCGTAATCCTTTTCTTCCCAAAAAACCTATACAATGGAAAACCGGCCCGGCCGCCGGGACAGCGGGCATTCCAGCCCCTCGCGCTGACAAACTTCCTCCTGCGCCGTCATTGACTGCAAACGGCTACAAAAAGAAAAACAGCGGGCGCAAACCGAAGAGTTCCAAGGGAAACGAGCACGACGCAAAATGGGAAGCGATTTGCGCGCGCAATCATCGCTCTGCTGGCCATATCGCCACTCAGTGGAACAATCTTCTCTTTCTTAACACTGGACTTGGAGCCAGTCTCGATATGCTCACAATGGCGCACGGCGCCGTGGGCTGCGGGGATTTTGGGCTCGCACATCGCCTCAATCTGCCGGGCTTCATCCAGGGCATCGATAGTTTCACCGCCTTGCATGCTTGCACCGACCTGAAGCAAGAAGATCTCGCGGACAAAGGCAACACACGGTTGAGCCGTGCTATTGACGAAGCAGCGCTCCTGTTTCCTCTGGCGCGGGGAATGGCGATCGTCAATGAAGAGCCAATAGGCGCGATCAGCACGGATGTTCGTGGCATCGTCGAAAGCAAAACCGAAGGCACGGGCCGGTTCATTGCCGCCTCATCTTTCGCTTGGGAGGCAACCGAACGGGCGGCGCAGATCGCTACTTTCAAGGCAGCTTCTGCTCACAGAACTGGCACCACATCAAGCCGGTATGACGTTGCCCTCACCCATTGCTGGCGAGGCTCAGGGCTCGTTTGGATCGTAGCGAAACTATTGTGCGACATAGGTCTCAATCCCGTGCTTGCGCACACGCTCATGGGCTCAACGTCATTTGAGGATCTTGCGCAGGCCGAAGGATGCAAGCTGATTGTCGGCGTGAGCCACCAACGCGACGTACAAGATAAGTATCAACCGAACTCCGATTCTCAGGTCCTTCGGCAGCTATTCGGAACGCCGTTAATCTGGGCATGTTTTGGCGGTCCCGCTGCGACGGATGCGTCGCTACGTGCAATTGCCGCACGGTTCGATCGCCGAATTCAAGAGCTTGCTGAGACGGTCATCGCTGCCAATCGCAAAAAGGTGAGCGCCGTCATTGCGCGTTATCGTCCGCGTCTGGAGGGTAAACTCCTCTTGAATTTTGGCGGATTCTCACCTGACGATGAAGAATCGTTTCGCCTTCTTGGTGTGCGTGTCGGCAATGAGAACGGCTGGCCCGGTAAAACCGGTGTGCAGCGCACACCACGGCTTGTGATCAAATGGAGAGAAGAAAAAACCTTTCGCCGCTATATCGCCGAAGCCAAACCAGACCTCGCATTTCGTTATGATCGCGATCCGGATTACTGGCGCAAGCTCGGCTTGGCGGCCCTGCCATACTCCTCCCTGTTCGACAAGAACATTAACGGCTTTTGGGGCTATGACGGCTTTGCCTCTCTCGCTGCCGCGCTCGATCGCCATATCAATGCACCTTGGCGCGAGCTCGTGAAGCCACCTTGGCCAGAAGACAGCGGATGAACGGACGCGTCTGTAGGCCGGACAAGGAGCGTCCTTAACCGGCGCTCTCAATTCTACAAAATCTGGGCAACCGAAGACCGCAGTAACTCTGCGCGTCAACGATACCTCACGTTCAAAGGCAATCCTTCAAACAAGCAGGTCCAAATGCCTGCATCCAACGAAACAAGGCTGTGGGGCCTATAATGGAAAACAACGATAAACCGATTAGATGTCTTCGCCTGCGTGCACTGTTTGGCAGCGTCTCGCTTCTTGCAATCGTAGCCATGCAGCAGTCGGCGCGAGCTCAGCAAGCAACGACGCCTATTCCAGATATAACGGTTAATGCTCCGCCACCGGCCCAACCCTTGGACGGCAGCGCGGCGGCTGGTTATCGCGTAAAGGACTCGACGGCGGCGGGACCGATTTGGGGCGACTTGCCAGTCTTGGATACGCCCTATTCGATCAGCGTCGTGCCGCATGAGCTTATTCAAAATACACAGGCGAATGCAATTAATGATCTCATCAAAGTTCTTCCGCAGCTCCAGGCCTCGTCCAATGCTTCGGCGTTCTACGGAGGCAATGGAACTTTCGGTGCCCGAGGACAAACCATGGGGACGCAGACCGGCGGCGTAACCTTTGACGGACTCTCGGGCGGTGTCGGCGGCATATACTTTCCCGGCACAGCCTTAGAGGATACGGAACGCGTTGAATTGCTCAGCGGTGTTGCCGGCTTTCTTTACGGAACGGGATTCCTCGCCGGTAATCTCAATTTTGCATTGAAGCGCCCGACGGAAACGCCTCTTTATGATGTTACGATTGGCGACAATGCAGGCCGCAACACGTATATTCACACCGATTTCGGCGGACCGCTGAACATCCCGGGGCTCGCCGACGGCCTCCTCGCCTATCGGCTCAATATCGTAGGCCAGGATGGGAAAACCTCGATCGCCGACCAGAGCATCAAGCGCAACCTGATCAGCGGCGCTCTAGACATCCATCTCTGGGATGGCGCCTTGCTGCAGCTGGACGCTTCGCACAGCAATTATCATGTCTACGGAACGACGCCTGAATATAACTCATGTTTATTTGGGCAAGCGTGCCATGGTCAAACCGGCTCGCTCTTCGGCCCTGTCGCGCCCATCAATCCAGCCGATTACGCGAGCCCATCTTGGACACAATTCACAGATGAAACGGATAAAGGAGGTGTCAAACTCACTTGGAAACTCAACGACACTTTTACGTGGCGAACGCGCTTCGAAACGTCGAGAGAACAGGTCGCCGCACTCGGGCAAAACACCAGTATTTCCGGGACAGTCCTGAATTATAGTGGCGCTGACGTTCTCCACCGGACTACCCAAACCATCCCTACTTTTTATTATTCGAATTCAGGATATTCCTATCTTGACTCGACATTCTCGACGTTCGGAATTGATCATAAAGTTACCACCGGATTCAATGGCTTTACGCAAACGAGCCAAGGCTTTCCTCTCCGTGAAAGCCTTACGAACGGCGCTTATTTCTCAAATAATTTCTACAATCCAAGCTCCGTTTCGGCTGCTATTTTTTCGTACTCTCCGCAGACTCAATATATCAGCCGGGAAACCTTCGCTAAAAACTTCATTCTCGGCGACGAGATGAAATTCTTCGATGGCCGGTTCATAATATTGGCGGGGGCGAACTACACCACTCTCGGTTCCGAAACATTCAATACCAACGGTACGATCGCATCCGGTGGCTATGACAAGTCCGCACTGACTCCCACAGTCTCTCTCGTCTACAAACCTCTGCCTTGGTTCACCACCTATGCGACTTTTCAGCAGTCGCTGCAGTCGGGCTTAGTGGTTCCAAATACGTCAAGTTACACCGACCCTGGCCAAGTCCTGGCGCCTTATCTCGGCGAGAGTTACGAGATCGGAGCCAAGGCGCAAGTTGGTACAAATCTGCTTTTGACCGCGGCACTTTATCATCTCACAAAAGCCAATCAATATTTCGACAACAGTCTCGGCACCACGACGTGTAGTACCGTCACGCCCTGCACCTATCACCAGGACGGGAAAGTCGTCGATAAGGGCATCGAATTAACCGCGATCGGCAAAATGACGCCCGACCTCACAGTCGTCGCAGGTCTCAACTTTTTGGACGCTCGCGTAACGTCTAACCCAAGCGCGCTTTACCAGGTCGGGACGTGGGCCACGACAACCTCTGCCGTTGGACAGGCGCCGATCAGCGGAAAGCTTTATGCGGAATATAACATTCCCTTCTTTTCCACCGCACCTTTCCTCCATGGCCTGGTTCTGATCGGCGGCGTTCATGGGCAAGGTGCAGCCTATGATACGGAGCCGACGGCTTTCACGGGACCGAATGCACAAATCGTCAAGACATCCCCCTTTGTCGTTTGCGACCTTGGCTTTCGGTACACGACAGCCGTCTACGACCATCCTCTGATCATGCGCTTCAACGTCAACAACGTCGCCAATCATGCTTATTGGCTCATCGGCAGCCCAGGCATTGAAGGGCCGCCGCGAACCTTCCTCGCTTCTGCGGAAATGAAATGGTGATGCGGTGGCGAACACTCTCGTGCCTGCATGAGAGGAAGCTTTAATCCCGCCGTTTTCACCACGCGGACTTAAACGGTACATTTGGTCACATGGATCCTCCAGATGACTCATGGGTTCAGCAGAATAACTTCAATCGGGCACGTTCCGATTAACCAGCTCTTCTGGATCGTGCCCTTTGTCTTTCTCGGGCTTATGGCATCTTCGGTATTGCGCTCGTCACCGATCTTTCCGGAGGCGGTGTCCAGCCGGAATGTCATTGATGCGGCCGGCGTTGAGGTCGCGGTTCCTCTGCCCTTCCAGGCCATTGTCAGATTTGGCGGCGGCCCTTTTCTGGAAACGACGCATGCACCGGAGGCGCTTTTAAAGGCCGGCAGTCCCAAAGACAGAACCTTTTGGTTTGCCGGTGGAATTATGAGCCGGCTTTACCCGGATGTTTTGAATAATGACGCCCTTTGGGATTGTCCATCAGATCTCGAATCGCTGTTGGCGTACTATGATGCCGCGACTTATCTTTCGCCCTATTTGGATGGAAAAGCTGCTGAAGGCACGATGCGACGCATCGGACTTTCAGCGCTCGCATTAGGCCAACATCCAAAGAGCAAGGATGAGGGAATTTTTACCGCGACTCGCATCGAGGCCATGGCGCTGGCGCAACCAAAGCGTGGCGAAAGCTTTATTGCAAACTACAAGCAAGCCTACGCTGATTTGAATCAGGAACTGAAACCGGAGACCCTCATAGACCTTCCACGCGTCCTTGGAATGGGCGCGTCTAAACGTAACTGGGACCGGCTTTTCGCCTTCGGAGAAAAACAAACGCAATATGATGGTCAATATCAGCGCGCTGGCGTGATGAATGCAACCGATGGCTACGAAAATACGGGCCGGGAGCAGGACGCCGAACGCATCCTCGCAATGAATCCAGATTTTATTTTCCTTGCGAGCGAAAGCGTTTCCGACTTCCGGCACGATCCCCGCTGGCAGGGGCTCAAGGCTATCAAGGATAGTCGCGTTTATGTGGACCTGCGGGAATTGCAGGGAAGCATGGAGCCCCTTTACGGCCTCGACTTCCGGCCGCTTTGGGCGCGCTGGCTCGCCGCAATTACGCATCCCGAACGTCTGCAGCCAAAACTGCGCGGGTTGCTGCGCGACCATTTTATGGAGGCTTATGGCTATCGCCTGAGCGAAGACGAGATCGATGATCTTCTACGCATCGACGAAAACAAGCATTCCGTTGGCTACGCCAGATTCACCAAGGATTACCTCAAAAGCGACGCATTGGGGCTCTCGCAATGAGCAAGACGACCGCAACACCGCAGCTGCCATCGGGTCAGCTCCAAAACTTTCAGCAGGCCATCCATGCGTTTCAACAGGGCGCCCTCAATCAGGCCGAGGCGATCTGCAAGGCCATATTGGCAGCTCAACCTGGCTCTTTCGATGCGCTACATATGCTGGGTGTTCTCCACTATCAGGAAGGCCGATATAGCGATGCTCTCGTTTGTCTCGAGGCCGCATTCAAGCAGCAGCCGCATCATCTGCCTATTTTATCTGGCCTCGGCCTCGTGCATGGCAGGCTTCGCCAATATGAAGAAGCACTCACCTACCATGATCATTTGCTTGCGCTCGAACCTGATCATGCCGAGACGCTGAACAATCGCGGCAACACATTGATGGAATTGCAGCGTCCGGGAGAAGCGCTGACAGCTTATGATCGTGCGCTGGGATTAAGGCCGCAGCTTGCCGATGCGCATAACAATCGCGGTAAAGCGCTCATGCTACTCACTCGTCTTAACGAGGCACTCGAGAGTTTCGATCAAGCCGTGACGCTCAGGCCAGATTATGCGGATGCTTTCAACAACAGGGGAACCCTTCTGCTCGTGCTCAAACGTCCCGGTGACGCTTTGGCGAGTTTCGACAAAGCCCTTTCTTTGAGTCCGCACCAAGCGGATTTGCTGAACAACCGCAGCACCGCACTGAAAGACCTAGGGCGCCTCAATGAAGCTCTGGCAAGTGCGGAAAAAGCATTGATGCTCGAACCAGAGCACGCGGGCTTCCATAACAATCGTGGCAACGTCCTTAAGGATCTCCGGCGTCCCGCTGAAGCGCTAGCTTGTTATGACGAAGCGATCGCCATCACCCCCGATTTCGCTGATGCATATAACAACAAGGGCCTTGTCTTGAACGACCTTGGGCGAGTCGATGCAGCGAAAGAAGCGATCGAAAAGGCGATCTCGCTCGCTCCGCGGGTCCCGCGCTTTTACAATCACCTCAGTGAATGCAAACGGCTTACTGCTGACGATCCGCACTTTCGCGCCATGCGGGAGTTGGCGGAAGACATGTCATCGTTTTCAACCGATGAGCAAGCGCAGCTTCATTTCGGCATGGGCAAAGCCTATGCGGATATTGGCGATCCCGAACACGCAATGCAGCACTGGCTCGACGGCAACGCCTTGAATCGGCGCCTGATCAATTATGATGCGCCAGCCGATATCGACCTTCTCGCACGCACGCAAGTGGCTTTCACGGCTGAACTGCTGTCGAACAAGTCTGGCGGTGGCGATCCTTGCCCGGTACCCGTCTTCATTCTCGGGATGCCGCGCTCCGGCACAACATTGGTCGAGCAGATTCTAGCAAGTCATCCAAAAGTCTTCGGCGCTGGCGAGATCGACGACTTCGGTCAGGCGGCGACAAGACTCAGCGGCTCTCAAATGGCGAGCTATTCACCGGAATATCTGTCGCGTCTATCCGACACTCAATTACGCCGTTTCGGCGCCAGCTATGTCGATCATATTCGTGCGCTTGCACCATCGGCAGAACGCATCACCGACAAGACGCCTGAAAACTTCCGCTTTGTCGGCCTCATCCATATGGTGCTGCCGAATGCGCGTATCATCCACACGCGGCGTGATCCGGTCGACACCTGCCTTTCCTGCTTATCAAAATCTTTTGTCGGCAATTCGGTACCCTATGCTTTCGACCTTAGCGAATTGGGCCGCTTTTATGCCACCTATGACTCTTTGATGGCGCATTGGCACAAGGTTTTGCCGCCCGGCGTCATGCTTGACCTACAATATGAAGATGTCGTCGCGGATCTCGAAGGACAGGCCCGCCGCATCCTTGCCCATTGCGGATTGGAGTGGGACCCACGCTGCCTCGATTTTCATAGGACGGAGCGTCCGGTGCATACCGCGAGCCGGACCCAGGTACGCCAACCCATCTTCAAAAGCTCTGTTGGACGCTGGCGTTCCTATGAGCCTTTTCTCGGGCCGTTGCTCACTGCTCTCGGCCACGATGACAAGGGGACACAGCGATGACGACCGCACGGGTCCTGCTCGCGACTTTTGTCAGCATCAAATGCATGAGTTCGTAACATTCGGCATGGGGGACTAAATCATCATGAAACGGATACTTCTTGCAACTGCCGTAACCGCATCTTTAACGATCGGCGCTATCGCCGCCGATCTCCCTAGCAGGACGCCACCGGCTTTATTGCCGCCGCCACCGCTGGCTGTAAACTGGACTGGTATCTATGCCGGCGGCCAAGTCGGCTTTCAATGGGCAAACACCAATCAGTTCACTTATTCGACCGCTACGGGCGCTGCCACCGCTGCTCAACCGTCTTATTATCAATCGGGTGTCGTCGGTGGTGGCCATGTCGGTTATAATTATCAAATCAATCAGTTTGTCCTGGGCATTGAAGGCGATATCGAGGGAACGACTTATAAAGGCTCCGCCCCCTATGCCGGCGGCCTTTATAGTTTCAATACGACAGAAAGCATTGAAGGTTCGATCCGCGGCCGAGTCGGCGTCGCTGGCTATGATCGCGCGCTTTTCTACGTGACGGGCGGGGTTGCCTTCGCTCCGATCAAAAACTCATATGGGATAGGCACTGCGACGGTGCCTTTATATGACGATATCACCACAACGCACACGGGCTGGACGGTGGGCGGCGGTTTTGAATATGCCTTCAATCCCCATTGGTCGGCTCGTCTCGAATACCGCTATACGGACTTCGGCAATTACAACGATATCCTCGCTGTTTCGCCCGGCGGTACCATCAGCGATCGTCATCACGAGACTGACAACGCGGTGCGTTTGGGCTTTAGCTACAAATTCGACATGTACACGCCGCTGTCCATTGTTATCGCTAAATATTGATCGAGCCTGACTGCCTTACCGTCAAATCAGTCTCGGCCTGGTAAACACGCCGATCATGACAAAAGCCACGAGTGCGCGTGCCGGTTCGCGGGGAGGCCTGAAAGGAATGGCCTCCCCGAGGAAACTGCAGCCCTGCCCTGCCCCGGGGAACCCAAGACCCACGTACCAATTAGCCTCGATTTAAAGCCCGTCAGGCGCGATATGGGTGCCAATCATGTACCGGTCGCCCAGCTCATATAGACCACGTTACCCGCCCGCTTATCATTTGTAATAAAGACGACAAATTTGTCTTAAAGCAGACAAATTTTTTGTGCTTGCGCCTCTCGATATTATATTTTTATATATATCGGACTAGATAGCAGGGGGCTGCTTGTGGCGCGTCGATACAATCCTTTTTTGAGTTGGGGCAGGTGGCCAACCTTGCCTTCCAATGCGAGATTTGC
>JAATEW010000305.1 GCA_015655535.1 Hyphomicrobiales bacterium
CACCTTGCTCGGCAAAGGCGTGAACCTCATCATGCTCGACCTGCCGCCCGATCAAATGCTCGCCGTCGCCGACGCGGCTAAAGGCAAGGACGTGATCTTCTTCAACACGAGCGCGCCCGAAGATTCACTGCGCGAAGAAAACTGCCGCGCCAATGTCTTTCACATCGCACCGACCTATTCGATGCTCGCCGACGGACTCGCCGAATATTTGATCTGGAAGAAATGGAACAAATGGTTCCTGATTCAGGGCTCGCATCCGGAAGACAAGCTCTTCGGCGATGCCATCCGCCGTTCGGCGAAGAAATTCGGCGCCAAGATCGTCGAGGAACGCACTTATGAGGATACCGGCGGCGGCCGGCGCTCGGATTCAGGCAGCGTGCAGACGCAAAGACTGATTCCGGTCGCCACGCAGAACGCGCCCTCCTATGATGTGCTCGTCGCCGCCGACGAAAGCGAAGTGTTCGGCGGCTATCTGCCCTATCGCACCTATGACGCGCGGCCCGTCGCAGGCTCGGGCGGTCTGAAGCCGACAAGCTGGGACCCGTCGCACGAACAATGGGGCGCCGCGCAATTGCAGAACCGTTTCTTCAAACTGGCCTCGCGCGGCATGAATGCCAGGGACAATCAGGCCTGGGTCGCGATGCGCGTGATCGGCGAGGCGGCGTCGCGCACGAAGTCGGACGATCCGAAAGTGCTCAAAGCCTTCTTGATCAGCCCCGACTTTTCGGTCGCCGCCTTCAAGAGCCAGAGATTGACATGGCGGCTCTGGAACCAGCAATTGCGTCAGCCGATCCTGCTCGGCGACGGGCGGATGATCGCCTCCGTCTCGCCGCAGGAAGGATTTCTGCATCAGACGTCGGAATTGGATACGCTTGGCTACGACAAGCCCGAAACAAAGTGCAAATTGCAATGACGCACCCTTTCAGACATCCGTTCTTTCGCGCTGCCCTTTGCGCAAGCGCGCTGGCCTTTCCGAAGCCGGGCCTCGCCTTCACCGCCTATATTTCCAACGAAAAGGGCAATTCGATCTCGGTCATCGACACCGACAAGCTCGAAGTGACCAAGACCGTCAAAGTCGGGCAAAGGCCGCGCGGCATCGAGCTCTCGAAGGATGGCAAGGAACTCTACATCTGCGCCGGCGACGACGACACGATCAACATCATCGACACGAAAACATTCGAGAACATTGGCGACCTCCCTTCGGGAGCGGACCCCGAACTTTTGATTCTGAGCCCCGACGGGAAATATATTTATACGTCGAACGAGAACGACAACCTTGTCACCGCGATCGATGTCGCGACACGCAAGCAAGTCTTCGACGTGCCGGTTGGCGTCGAGCCCGAAGGCATGGCGGTGAGCCCCGACGGCAAGACCATTATCAACACGTCGGAAACGACGAATATGGCGCATTTCATCGACCTCGAAAAACGCGAGATCGTCGCCAATGTCCTCGTCGATGCCCGGCCGCGCTTCGCCGTCTTCACGCCGGATGCCAAGGAGCTCTGGGTCTCGGCCGAGGTCGGCGGCACGGTGAGCGTCATCGACGTGCCAAGCCATACGATCAAGCAGAAGATCACATTCGAGGTGCCGGGCCTTGCCAAGGAGGCGATCCAGCCCGTCGGCCTCGCCTTCACGGCGGACGGCAAGAAAGTCTATGCCGCGCTGGGGCCGGCGAACCGCATCGCCGTCATCGACGTGGCGACGAAGAAGGTCGAAAAATATCTTCTCGTCGGCCAGCGCGTCTGGCATCTCGCTTTGACGCCCGACGGCAAATATTTCTATACGACGAATGGCGTCTCGAACGATGTCTCGGTCATCGATATCGCCAACGAAAAGGTCATCAAATCGATCCAGGTCGGCTCGTTTCCCTGGGGCGTGGTGATCGGCAAATGACTGGGGCTAGAACCGGAAACCTAATTAAATTGGCTGGTGCAAACCCTCTCCCAAAGGGAGAATGAAGCGCCCAGTCTTCGAGAGCTTTGTGTTGATTTAAGCTCCCGCCTAAAAGCATATGCCAATCCGAGGCGCCATGAACGTTTTGCAACAAGACAGGCCGACCGAAGATCCCGCACCCGCGGGTGATGCGCCCGCGGCGCTCTCTGTCGATGACGTGAGCCATTCCTACGGCAAGCGCAAGGCGCTCGACAATGTGTCGTTTTCGGTGAAACCGTCGAGCTTCACGGTTCTTCTTGGCCTCAACGGCGCCGGCAAAAGCACGCTTTTCTCGCTCATCACGCGCCTCTACAGCACCCAGACCGGCACGATCAAAATCTTCGGCTATGAGGTCGGCCGCGACCCGGGCGAAGCCTTGCGGCGGCTCGGCGTCGTCTTCCAGGCGCGCACGCTCGACATGGATCTCTCGATTCAGCAAAATCTGCTCTATCATGCAGCATTGCACGGCATCGGCGCAGCCGAGACCAAAGCGCGCGCGGCGGCCGTGCTGGAACAGACGGCCATGGCCGATCGCACCAAAGACAAGGTGCGCGATCTCTCCGGCGGTCAGATGCGCCGCGTCGAGATCGCCCGCGCCCTGCTCCACCATCCGCAAATGCTGCTGCTCGACGAGCCGACCGTCGGCCTGGACATCAAGGCCCGCGCCGATATCCTAAAGCATGTGCGCGAACTCGTGCATTCGGGCATAGGCGTGCTCTGGACCACCCATCTGATCGATGAAGTGAATCCCGACGACGATGTCGTCGTGCTGCATCAGGGCAAGATTCTCGACAAGGGCCGCGTCTCCGACGTCGTCGCTCGCGCCGGTGTCGCGGATATGCGCGCGGCCTTCACCAAATTGACGGGCACGGGTCCCTTAGGCGGTGAATCATGACGAGCATCACAAGCGATCCGCCTTTGCGCAAAGGCTTTGGGCTTCTGCAATATGCGATCTGCCTCAAGGGAATCGTCTGGCGCGAGGCGCTGCGCTATCTGCATCAGCGCGAGCGTTTCATCTCGGCGCTGGTGCGCCCGCTCGTCTGGCTTTTCATTTTCGCCGCGGGTTTCCGCTCGGTGCTCGGCGTCTCGATCATCCCGCCCTACGAGACCTATATTCTCTATCCGGTCTATATCACGCCGGGTCTCATGGCGATGATCCAGCTTTTCAACGGCATGCAATCCTCCCTCTCCATGGTCTATGACCGCGAGATGGGCAATATGCGCACGCTGCTTGTCAGCCCTTTGCCGCGCTGGTTTCTGCTAACGTCGAAATTGATCGCCGGCGTCGCGGTGTCGTTGCTGCAAGTCTACGCCTATCTGATCATCGCCTATCTGTGGGACATCGCGCCGGATAACTATTGGGGCTATCTCACGGTCCTGCCGGCGCTGATATTGTCGGGTCTCATGCTCGGCGCGCTCGGCATGCTGTTGTCCTCCGTCATCAAGCAGCTCGACAATTTCGCCGGCGTCATGAATTTCGTGATCTTCCCGATGTTCTTCGCCTCATCCGCGCTCTACCCGCTCTGGCGCGTCGAGGAAGGCAGCCCATGGCTTGCCTTCGTCTGCGAGTTGAATCCGTTCACCCATGCGGTGGAACTGATCCGTTTCGCCTTCTACATGCAGGTGAACTGGCTTTCGCTTGCCGTCGTACTTGGCTGCACGGTGGTCTTTTTGGGCGCGGCGATCATCGCCTACGACCCGTCTCGCGGCATGCTGGTCCGCCGCGGCGGACCGGAGTGAGGCAAGCCTGAAAGCGTGATGCGCGAATTTGTTTCGCGTTGTCCCATCACGGCATAATCAGACCTCGCCATTCATCCGACGGCGGCGATTTTCGGCAAGGCGGATACGCTTTTATCAATGCTCGCCGCCAAGGAATGTATGGCAGTTTTCGAATGAGGGGATCCACGTTTCATCGAGCATCTGCACTGGACGCGCGGATCGTCTGGACTTGATCCGGGCACGCGCATGGATGGCCGCCGATCAATAAAAACGGCGGCCCGAAGAGACCGCCGTTTCCAAATTCAATCAATCACGAGCCGGGCTTATACCGCGCGGCGATTACTTGCTGCCGTCCGCCTTGAACTGGGCGAGATAGGCGAAAAGATTGTCCTGATCCGAGTCCTTCGGAAGGCCGGCGAAGATCATCTTGATGCCGGGAACTTTCGCCTTCGGATCCTTGATATATTCCTTGAAGGTCGCCTCATCCCAGGTCAGGCCCGAAGCCTTCATCGCATCGGAATAGGAATAGCCTTCGACAGTGCCCGCCTTGCGGCCAGCGACGCCATTGAGATCGGGGCCGACGAAGTTCTTGGCGCCCGGCCCGATTTGATGGCAAACCTTGCACTTGGTGTTGAAAATCTTCTCACCGGCAGCCGCATCTCCGTCAGCGGCGGCCGGGAATGTGGCGAAAGCCGTCATGGCAAGAGCACTCGCGGCAACGATACCAAATGTACTGAACTTCATCTTCCGACCTCTCCTTGTGGGGCGCGCCTTCCTAGAGCATGTTCCCAAAAAGCTGTTCGACTTTTTGGATGAGAACATGCTCCAACTTATTGATCTGGAGCGGGTTCTTTTCCCGAATGCGACTCCGCATTGGGGGAACGCGCTCTAGAAACCTGACGGGGCGCATTCATATTCGTTCTCTCGGCTTGACGATAGGCCCCGACCTTACCTTTTTTTAATGTCCGATGGCGAGACGGCACCTTTGCCGTCTGTCATCATAGCTCACGGTTTTTTGAGGTTGAAGGCCGGCCAGGTTCGCATTGATACGGCTCCCGCCTCGCACCTTTGCCCCGCCGGATTTATCCCGACCGAGAATGACAAATATGGTTTGGTCGCACAAAGGTGTATCTTACCGTCGGCATTCAAGACAATTTGGGAGGACTATTTCGTGCCGAACCTTCAGAGAAAGGGGCCTTTTGCTGAATAAAACGACCTTTCTCCGAGTGTTCGGACGTCTTGGCCGCGTTTTTGGCCAAATCGCTGCCGTCTGGCTCGCGACCTTGGTTCCGGCCGCGGCGGCGGACCATCTTCGCCTCGCGGTGCAGAAGACCGGCACTTTTGCCTGGGAACTTGCGATCATCAAAGAACACGGCCTCGACAAAAAGGCCGATCTCGATCTTGAGATCACGCAGCTTGCCTCGACCGAGGCCGAGAAGATCGCGATCCAAGGCAATTCGGCCGATCTGATCCTCTCCGATTGGCTTTGGGTTTCGCGCGAGCGCAGCCTTGGAAGCAAGCTCACCTTCTATCCCTATTCGAGTTCGCTTGGCGCTGTGGTTGTGCCGGCGCAAGCGCCCTTCAAGGATCTCGCCGATCTCAAGGGCAAGAAGCTCGCGGTTGCCGGCGGGCCA
Source organism: Hyphomicrobiales bacterium (assembly GCA_015655535.1). GTDB lineage: Bacteria > Pseudomonadota > Alphaproteobacteria > Rhizobiales > Beijerinckiaceae > Methyloferula. Next base: position 5,286 of record JAATEW010000305.1, read on the forward strand.
CTCGACAAGAGCTGGCTCCTGCTGCAAGCCTTCGCCAAACGTTCGAACCTCGATCTCAAAAGACAGACGGAGGTTCTTTACGGCGCAGCCGCTCTTCTCGCAGCCAAAACGGTGCAAGGCGAAGTCGACGCCAATCTCAACTTCTGGAACTTTTGCGTCGATCTGGAGAGTCGCGGGTTTCGCCGCCTGATCGGCATGGAGACCGTCGAAAAAGAACTCGGCGCAAAGGCGCCGGTCGCCATGGTCGGCTATGTTTTCAGCGAAGATTTCGCGGCGAAGCACCCGAAGGTGATCGAGCGATTCCTCGATATCGCGCGCGAGGCCAAAGTGATTCTGGCAAAATCGGATGAAGATTGGCAGCGGCTCGGACCTCAGATCGGGATCAAGTCCGAGGCCGAACTCGCGCTCTACCGGCAGCGCTATCTCGACGGCATTCCGCATCGGCCCGTCGCGGAAGAAGCGGCCGATGCGAAGCTGCTTTACCATATCCTCGCCGAGACCGGCGGCCCAGACCTCGTCGGCCCCGGCTCCGAACTCGCCGAGGGAACCTTCTTCAGACCCCAAATGGAAAATTGACCGCCCGTGCTGAGACTGGCGTCTCTCCTTCTGCTTTTCCTGTTGTGGCAGTCGGCTTCGATTTTTGCCGGTCCGCGCGTCGTGCCGGAACCACTGATCGTGCTGACCACGATGTGGCGGGAAATCCAGTCCGGCGCGCTTCCGATCAATTTCGGCATCACGCTGCTGCGGGTCGCAGCCTCCTTCGCCGTCGCCATGGTGCTGGGCACGGCGCTTGGCCTCGTCATGGGCCGCAACAAGACCGTGGACCGGCTGTTCGACCCGTGGCTCATCGTGCTTCTCATCCTGCCGGCCCTGGTCATCATCGTGCTGGCCTATATTTGGGTCGGGCTGACGGAAGCCGCCGCGATCGGCGCCGTCGCCTTGAACAAGCTCCCCATCACGACGGCGACGATCCGCGAGGGTGCTCGCGCGCTCGACAATAATCTGCAGGAAATGGCGCAGGTCTTCCGCATGTCTTTCAAGACACGGCTGCGGCATGTCCTGATCCCGCAGCTTACGCCCTATATCGCGGCGGCGACGCGCGCCGGTCTGTCGCTCGTGTGGAAAATCGTTCTCGTGGTCGAGCTGCTCGGCCGATCCAACGGCGTCGGGTTTGAAATCGGAATTGCGTTTCAGCTTTTCGACGTTGCCTTGCTGCTTGCCTATGCGCTTCCCTTCGTCGGTGTCATGCTGGCGATTGAAACTTTCCTGGTTCAACCCATCGAGCGACATGTCTCCCGTTGGCGCCCTCACCCAGCTTGACGTTTCCGTCCTTCGCAAGACCTACCAGACGGCGGCGGGAGAAACGCGCACCGTGCTGCGCGATCTCGCGTTCACGCTGCAGGCGGGCGAAGTCTGCGCGCTGATCGGACCGTCGGGCAGCGGCAAGACGACTTTGCTGCGCATCATGGCGGGCCTCGACACCGATTTCGAAGGCACGATCACGCAGCCGCCGCACCAGAAGCTCGCGATGGTGTTTCAGGAGCCGCGGCTTTTGCCATGGCGGACCGTCTTGCAGAATATCCGTCTCGCCGCGCCGCAGGCCGATCCGGCCGATCTGAAACAGATCACGGACAGCCTCGGCCTTGCCGACCATCTCACCTTCTTCCCGGGTGAATTGTCGCTCGGTCTCGCGCGGCGCGTCTCCTTCGCGCGGGCGCTGGCCATCAAGCCCGATATTCTGGTGCTCGATGAACCTTTTGTGTCGCTCGACAATAGTTTGGCGGTCCGGCTCCGCGACGAACTCGCCACATTGGTCGAAGCCCGCCACATCACCACGCTCATCGTCACGCATGATGTCGAAGAGGCGATCTATCTGGCAGACCGGATCTTGATGCTTTCGACGAAGCCCGCCCGCGTCATAGCCGAGATCAAGATCGACAAGCCGCGCCACGCGATGACCGAGGCTCAAGTCGCCCGGATCAAGGGCGAAGTCATCCAGCTTCTGACAAAATCCACCGCTTGATCTTCGCCGTAAGCGCTCGGCTAAATCGACGCATGTTCCAATATAGCAGAGGTATGCGGATAAAGCTGAGACGTGGCGCGACGCGCGATCGCGGGACGCCTTGTAAAGGCGGCCCGCGCTCTCAACCTGCATTAGCCCCCAGGATCAGCCGAATGATCATTTCGATTTTCAATTCGGAAAAACGATCTGGCATGCCTTAACCATGACGCCCGCCCCGTTTACCAAGATTAAGCATTCCGATTTTTTTGATTGGTAAAAAAAGTCTTAACACCCCATCTTCATCTTTAGGCAACGGGACATGACCGTTACATTCCAGCGTTATGTGGCTCGTTGCGGAGCCGCCATTCGTCCATGGCGGCAATAGGGAAAGCGTGAGGCTACACCTAATGCGCGTTCTTGCCACTGAGTCCAATGCCCTCGATGCCCGGCGCCAAGCCGACGAAAGTTCACTGCTCGATAGAGCCCAACGCGCCACGGATACGCTCCGGCATCTGAGTGAAGCCGCATCGCCGCCGTTGGATTTGCCATTTCTGTCACGGACCTATTCCGAAATCGAAGTGACGCTCAATCCGAATGAAAAGTCGCTTTGGGCCTTCTGCCGTCCGCAAGGACCGGCCAATGTGACCTCAGCTTTGCTGAGAGATTTGAACGACGTCAATCTGGGGCTCCGCAAACTCTTTGCGGCCCGAAAGGCCGGCGAAGAGCAGCCGATCCTCTTCTACGTGTCCGGCTCGAATGTGCCTGGGATCTGCAACCTCGGCGGCCACCTCGGCTTCTTCGTCGACAAGATCCGTCACCGCGACCGCGATGCCTTGCTCGACTACGCTTATGCCTGCATCGAGGTCATATATAATAACGCCTATGGCTTCGATCTTCCCATCGTCACGATCGGCCTGATCGAAGGCGACGCCCTGGGCGGCGGGCTCGAATGCGCCTTAAGCCTCAACGTGCTCATCGCCGAACGCGGCGCGAAATTGGGTTTCCCGGAGGTTCTCTTCAATTCCTTCCCGGGGATGGGTGCCTTTAGTTTTCTCTCCCGCAAACTCGATCCGGCGCGCGCCAAGAAAGTCATCATGAGCGGGCGCATTTATAGCTCCGAAGAATTTTATGAAATGGGCTTGATCGACGTTCTTGCCAATAAGGGCGAGGCGCGGGACGTCGCCCGTAAATTCATGCACGACAATAAACGGCGCCATTCGATGCTTTACGCGACGAACAAGGCGCAGAATAAAGTAACGATGCTGAATAAGACGGAACTGCGCGAAGTGACCGAAATCTGGGTCGACGCCGTACTGAACGTCGACAATCTGGATTTGCGGCGCATGGAGGCATTGGCCTCCCTGCAAAATCGGCGCATGGGCTATCCGGCCGCGCCTATCTTTCCCGCTTCGGTCGGCCAAGCGCCCTGATCTGCGAGGAGGCCGGATCCTATCCGGCCTTCAGAACTCGTCCTCGTAAAGATCAAACGCCCCTCTCGCCTTGACGAATTCCGCTTCGAGCTCTTTCATGTGCTCTTCGCCATGCAAAGCGAGCTCGTAAGGGTCGATCTCGCGCCAGGAGAGGCAGAGATTATAAATGGCTTTGGCGCCCACATTGGCCGAACAGCTCCGCAAGGCGTGAATGCGATCGTGGAAGGCCGGCAGGTTTTCTTCGGCGACGGCATGGCTCAATTCGCGCAGCATCCGCGCGGCATCGCTGACATATTGATCGAGAAGCTCGGCAACGAAATCCTTGCCTCCAAGTTTTTGCAAATAAGCCAAGGTGTCGGGATCGATAGCAAGATCATCACTTAGTGTCTTAAGCTCCGCCGGCACGCGCCGCTCTTCCGGTCCGACCACGGGCTTTGACAAAGGCGCCTGCGGTTCATCCGTCTCGCTTCCGGCAAATTTATTCAGCACCTGCAGCAGAAGATCCGGCTCGACCGGCTTCATCAGGCATTCGTCCATGCCGGCTTCGGCGCAGCGTATCTTTGCTTCGGCGGTGGCATCCGCCGTGAGCGCAATGATCGGCAGATGCGGCCGGTCCGTTGCGACGAAGCGGTAAAGCTTGGTCATCTCGATGCCGTTCAGCACCGGCATATTGATGTCGATCAGCGCGATGTCGAAACGATTGTCGATCATGGCTTCAAGAGCCAATTCGCCATTTTCGGCGAGATGAACGCTATGTCCGGCGCGTTCGAGGATTTTGGCGATCACCTTTTGATTGGTCTTATTGTCTTCCGCGACAAGGACATGCAAAGGCCGGTAGGACACGGGCGGCTCGGCCGGCCGCGCCAAATTCTTGCGCTTGCTCCATGACACATGCTGCCACATGTTCATGATGGAGGCCGCATCGAGCGGCCGCGGCAGGACCGTCAGGAAAAGTTCGCGCGACGCGATATCGACCGACGCGTCCTCTTTCAACGCGATCAGCATGGGACCGCGGGCGGGATCGCTTCCGCGCAATTGGCCGGCAATCTCTTCCAAATGCGCGCCGAGTGCGCGCTGATCAAGAATGATGACGGGCCGGTGATGCACGCGCGCCCATTCCGGAGTCTGCATCGTCGCAAGCAGATCCGCGATCGTCGAGACCTGCTCGACCGTCGCGCCCTGCTGCTCGATGAACGGCCCGATCGCGCGATCCTCCGACAAGAGGAGCCATGGCTGCATTTGAGGCGGAAGCGCAAGCGGCTTCGTTATTCCGACAAGGCATTCGAATTCGAGCCAGAACGTGCTGCCCGCGCCGACACTGCTTTCGACGCCGACCTTGCCGCCCTTGGCTTCGACGAGCTGCTTGACGATGGCGAGGCCGAGACCGCTGCCGCCGAACCGGTCGATGATCGTCTCATCCGCCTGTGTGAAACTCTCGAAGATCCGGGCCTGCGCCTCGGGTGCTATGCCTATGCCCGTATCGGAAACTTCGATGCGCAATTTGATCCGGCCCGGCGCCGTCTCGACCGCGTCGGCGAAAATCGTGACGTGACCGGCTTGCGTGAATTTCAAAGCATTGCCGGCGAGATTGACGAGGATCTGTTCGAGGCTCCGGGAATCGCTCGTGATGAATTGCGGCACCCGCGGCGTGATATGAAGGGTCAGCCAGAGTCCGCGCGCATTGGCTTGCACGGCCAGCATGTCGCGCGTACCGGCAAGCAAGGAGAAAAGGTCGACTTCTTCCTCCCTCTCCGCGACCTTCAAGACTTCTTTCTGAGAGAAGTCGAGAATGGACGTAATCAAGGCAAGCAAGGAGCGCCCGGCCGATGCGATGGTCCGCGACATATCCCCTTGTTCTTCGTCCTTGATCATATCGCTCAAAAGATCGCCCAGACCGATGATCGCATTGAGCGGCGTGCGCAGCTCATGGCTGACGCTCGCCAGAAACAGGCTTTTGGCGCGATTGGCTTCTTCCGCCTGCCGTTTGGCTTCCGACAATTTGCGGATCAGAACCGAAACATAGGCCGGCAGCACGAGCTGACCGATGATAAGGCCAATGGACATGGAAATATTGTCGCGCCAGAACGCGGTCGTGGTGACGACAACCGAAAAGGCAATGGCCGAGACCGCCGTGCTGATCGCAAGATAGGCCACTCCGAAGCGAAAGCCATTGCCGAAAATGATCCAGAGATAGAGCGGATAGAACAGAGCTGTCGAGCTATCGCCCTCATGGATCAGGCGCGACAGCCAGCCGACGTCGATACAGATCGCAATGACCCGCCGCAGAGGCGAGACGTTGCGGTCGAGAAGAATCCAGCAGAAAATGGCGAGCGCGGAAAGCGCGTAGATCGCGAAGCTTAAAGCATGTTCGGCGAGCGTACGATGCGCTTCCGCGTCGCCAAATCGGCTTGCGCCCAACAAATATAAAACGACGAAGGCGCAGAGCGCGAACCGGTTGAAGGCCGTCTCATGCTCCGAGTCCGGCCGCAGCGCCAGATGCCGGCGCATCCGCGCGATAAATCCCGATTTCGTCTCAAAACCGCCCGGCGGCGCGTGGCTCTGGTGCAAGCTCTTGTTGCTTTGGGTCGACCCAATATCCACCTTGGCCATGGGCGGCCTCAAGCGGAGCGAAGCGCGATCGGCGAACCGCCCCGGATCAAATCCGCGAAATCGGCGGCCGGCATGGGTTTGCCGAAATAATATCCTTGAATTTCGTCGCAGCCCTCAGCGCGCAGACGAGCCAATTGATCGACGGTCTCGACGCCTTCGGCAACGACGGTGACGTTGAGACTATGGCCGAGCGTGATGATGGCCCGAACGATCGCGGCATCGTTCACGTCATCCACCATGTTGCGGACGAAGCTTTGATCGATCTTGATCCGATCGACGGGAAAGCGCTTCACATAGGCCAGAGACGAATAGACGGTTCCGAAATCGTCGATCGCTAGATGCACGCCGAGTTCGACGAGCTGGTGAAGATCCCGCTCGACCGCGCTCATATCCTGCATCATGATGCTCTCGGTCAATTCGAGATCGAGATATTGGCCCTCGAGTCCCGTCTCGGCCAGAACCTTGGCGACGAGCAGAGGCACGGTGCGCTTGCGGAATTGAACCGGTGACAGATTGACCGCGATCCGGATGCGCGAAAGACCGGCGTCGTGCCAGCCTTTAAGTTCGCGGCAGGCTTCGCGCAGAACCCATTCGTTGATCGGCAGGATGAGACCATTCTCTTCGGCCCGCGCCAGAAAGGCGCCCGGCGTCGCGATCCCTTTGCCGGGACGGTTCCAGCGCAAAAGCGCCTCCGCGCCGACGATCTGGCCTGATGCAAGATCGACCTGCGGCTGATAGTAGAGCATGAATTGATCTTCGGCCAAGGCACGACGCAACTCGGCATCGAGACCCGCCGCATATTTGGCCCGCGCCTGCAAATCCGCCGCGTAGAAACAAAAGGCGTTGCCGCCCTCGGCCTTGGCTTTGTACATGGCGAGATCGGCGTTGCGCAAAAGATCCTCGGCGTCGCTCCCGTCCGACGGATGCATGGCGATGCCGATGCTGGCGGCTGTGACGAGGCCGTCATGGTCCTGGCTTTTGAAACGCCCGACCGTCTCGAGGATACGGGTCGCGAAGACGGTCGCGTCTTCGCTCGAGGCGACGTCTCTCTGAAGAACCGCGAATTCGTCGCCGCCAAGCCGCGCGATCATATCCGCTTCGCGGATCGAATGGCGCAAATGTTTGGCGAGCGCCTTCAAAAACCGGTCGCCGGCCGTGTGTCCCAAAAGATCGTTGACGCGCTTGAATCCGTCGAGATCGATGAGATGCAGCGCAAAGAGTTGATCGCCGCGGCGCGACCGCGCGATCAGGCTGCGCAACCTTTCGCGCAGCATCATACGGTTCGGCAAATCCGTCAAAGCGTCATGCTGCGCCGTATAGCGCAGATGGGCTTCGGTCTGCTTGCGGGCCGAAATGTCGAGCGAACTCGTCAGAACCCCGATGACCTTGTTATCGAGATCATGCAAAGGGGCCTTGGAGGTCAGAAAAACCCTCTTCACCGCCGCGTGATCGACGATCTCTTCCTCATAGGTCGGCATGGCCTTGCCGGTTTCAAACACCATGCGGTCGAGCGCGTAGGAATGCAACCAGGCGTCCTCTCCGAGCAAAACCGATCCCTGCTTGCCGATGACCGCGGCCGGATCGGCATCGAAGAACCGGGTTTCATAGGCGTTGACGAATAAAACGCTTCCGTCGTAGCCGACGGCCCGGATCATGATCGGCAAGGTGTCTATGACCTGCGCCAGCCGCTCACTTGAATCGCGCAGCGAGCGTTCGCTGTCTTTCAATTCGCGCTCAAGCGTGTCGGCGCGTTGCGCAAGCAGAAGTTGATGCTTGCGCAGGTCGAGCAGATTGCGTGCGCGGGTGATAAATTCGTGGTGATCGACCGGCGACGTCAGAAAATCCGTCGCGCCCGCCTCAAGCGCCTGCAAGCGGGAGGAGCGCTCTTCGTAGACCGTGATGACGATGACCGGGACATTGTCCGAATTGTGGAAGGCGCGGAAACGCCGGATGAACTCCGCGGCATCCATCTGTGGCATTTTATAGTCGGTGATAATTAGGTAAGGCGTATTGTCCGAAAGCCAGCTTAGAGCTTCGACCGGATCGCCAAAGGTTTTGACAGTCACGTCCGGCGCAAGAGATTGGGCCAGCAAGCCGAAAATATTGCGATTGGTCGCACTGTCATCAATGATCACGACGAGAGACATGAACGTTCCATTGCCACGATGGGAAACGCTTTTCCGAACCCGGATCTCACCGGCATCCGGTATGCCGCGAGACGGAGGCATGTTGTGCGGGCACAATCGCTTAATTTCGTTAAGTAATTGCCTACGATCCGAGTCGTAACGCCCATGCTGTTTTGGTCCCCGCCCGCCAAAAACAGGCTGTTGCGCGCCTCGGCTCACGCTGAAAGCGGAGCTTGGTCCGACTTCATTTACCTTGGCCGAAGGAGCGCTTTCTTTGCCGCCTTATGCTTAAGCATTGGCTTATGCGCGACGGCTTGCGCGGAGCCGGCTTTTGCAGAGCCGGCTTCGCAAACCTTCGCCGCGGAAGGCCGCCGCATCCTGCCCGTGCTCGCCTCGCATGGGATGGTTGCCAGCCAGGAGACGCAGGCGACCGAAATCGGGGTCGATATTCTCAAGCGCGGCGGCAATGCAGTGGATGCCGCCGTCGCGGTCGGCTTTGCCTTGGCCGTCACCCTGCCGCAGGCTGGCAATCTCGGCGGCGGCGGCTTCATGCTGGTTCATCTCGCCGCCCCGCATAAGACGGTGGTCATTGACTACCGGGAAGCAGCCCCCGCCGATACGAAGGCTGATGTCTTCCTCGGCGAGAATGGCACTCCCGTACTGGCGAAGTCGCGCGCCAGCGGTTTGGGGGTTGGCGTACCGGGCACGGTCGCGGGTCTGGCTCTGGCTTTGCGCAAATATGGATCGGGCAAATTCGGCCTCGCCGATCTCGCGGGGCCCGCGATTACACTCGCCCGTCAAGGTCTGACGGTCAATGACGGCCTCGCCGATTCACTTGCCTCTGACACGCTCAGGCTTGACCGCTGGCCATCGACGCAAGCGATCTTTTTACACCCGGATGGCACGCCCTTGGCGCGCGGCGAGCGCCTCGTCCAAACCGATCTCGCAGACGCGCTGGAGGCCATCGGCCGCGATGGGGAGCGGGCTTTCTATGAAGGACCGCTCGCCGAAAAGCTCGTCGCTGCGGTGCAGGCGGCCGGCGGCCATATGGTGCTCGACGATCTCAAGACCTATCAGGCGATCGAGCGCGAGCCCCTGCACGGCACTTATCGCGGCTATGAGATCGCCTCCGTACCGCCGCCTTCGTCGGGCGGCGTGCATGTCATCGAGCTCCTTAATATTCTCGAAGGTTTTCCGCTGGCCGATCTCGGCGCCAATTCGGCCGCGACGATCCACGATCTCGCCGAAGCCATGAAACTCGCCTATGCGGATCGGGCCGAATATCTGGGCGATCCCGCGTTTACGGATATTCCCGTCAAAGGCCTTATTTCGAAAGCCTATGCCGCGAAACTGCGGGCCGAGATTCCCGCGGATCGGGCGCGTCCCGCAGCATCGATCAAACCGCTCGATCCTATGCCTTACGAAAGCGATCAGACGACGCATTTTTCGATCGTCGACGAGGCGGGCAATGCGGTGTCCAATACCTATACGTTGAACTTCTCTTATGGGCTTGGCCTCGTCGCCGAAGGCACCGGCATTCTGCTCAATAATGAGCTCGACGATTTCGCGGCGAAACCCGGCGCGCCCAATGCCTATGGCCTTGTCGGCGGCACGGCCAATGCGCCTGGACCGCGCAAACGGCCTTTGTCATCCATGGCGCCGACCATGGTCTTCGATAAAGACGGGCTCATCCTCGTCACAGGCTCACCCGGCGGCTCGCGCATCATCACGATCGTGCTTGAGATCCTCCTGAACGTCCTCGACTTCGGGATGAACATAGCCGAGGCGACCGAAGCGCCGCGCATTCATCATCAGGGGCTTCCGGATGAATTGCGGGTCGAGCACGGTCTCTCGCCCGATACGATTCACGCGCTGGAGGCGCAGGGCTATAGAGTGAATGTTGCCAATGCCTGGGGCTCGGCGCAGACCATCGCGCGGACCAAAGGTCTTTTGATCGGCGCCTCAGATCCGCGCCAGCGCGATACGCGCGCGGATGGATATTAGAGCATCGGACCGAAAAGTGCGAAGCGGTTTTCGGACCAATCCGATGCGATTAAAAGACTAAAGGCACGGATCGTTTCGATATGAACATTCGCCGCTAGGCACCCCGAAACATGTGGACGTCTGCCGATCAGGCTTTGACGGGATGACGATAGCGGGCCAGAAACATGGCAACGGCCGCGCTGACCTGTTCGTTGATGTCGGCTTCGCTGAGCTCTCTCAGGCCGAGGGTGAGCGCCCGCAATTGAACATCGCCAAGGATGGAGCCGAGAAAGAGTTTCGTCGCCAAGACCGGATTATCGCAGCACAGAACCTTCTGTTCCGTGGCGCGTTCGAGATAGGTTTTCAATTTCGCCCGCACCATAGCCGGCCCGAGCTCATAGAAAATACGGCCGAGTTCTGGAGCGCGTGGCGTTTCGGCAACGATCCAGCCGTAAAAGGACAAAACGTCGTCGCGGGTCAAAGTTGTCAAAAGACTGGTGCCGACATGGGTTAAGACTTCGTCGGGCGTGGCGTTGAGGGTGATTTCCTCGTCGAGGCGAACCGCGATTTCCGCCGATTTCACCCGTACGATTTCTGTAAAAAGCCCCTCTTTGCTGCCAAAATGACGATAAAGCGTTTCTTTCGAGGCCCCGGCCTCTTCGGCGATGGACTGCATGGTGGTTTGGCTATAGCCACGCTCAAGGAAGATTCGCTGCGCAACCTCGGCCACCTCGCAGCGGCGGGTTTCCCCGCGGCGGACCCGCCGTTTCTCCTCCACGCATTCTTCCGGGTCGTTCAGCACCGTTGACGAAGACATAGACATCCTGCTTCAAACGAACTAGATAGTTCGGATCAGTCCGTCGCACAATACGGACTTTTTCATATTGTGACCCAGTCCCTATCCTAGCAGCAAGCGATGAACGTCACATCAGCCAAAAAACCGAGCCCCGTCGCTGAAGCCGAACCGCCCGCGGTTCCGCCTCCGGGACCCGCGGCACGCGACGGCGACAAGCCTAAAGAAGATAAGACGCAGGCTCCGGACAACCCGACGAAACCACGCAAGCGCCGCCCTCTGCTTTGGATCGTGATCTTTCTCGGTGTGATTTTGGGCGGTGGCGCGGCCTATCATTATTGGCAGGTGCAATCGCATCTCGAGAGCACCGACGACGCCTTTGTCGACGGCCGCGCCATCTCCATAGCGCCACAAGTGTCGGGCCTCGTCGTCTCCCTCGATGTGACGGACAATCAATTCGTTCATAAGGGCCAGCCGCTCATCCATATCGACCCGCGGCAATATTTGCACGATCGCGTTCAGGCCGAGGGCGCGCTCGCGACGTCCAAAGCGCAGCTCGAAGGATTCAAGCTCGCGGTCGCGATTGCCCAGAAGAATTTTCCGGCAGAACTCCAGGCGGCGCAAGCCTCGCTCGCAACGGCGAAAGCCAATCTCGTCAAGGCCCAGGCCGATTACGAGCGGCAAAAGGCTTTGACGAAACTCGCGACCTCGCAACAGGAAGTCGATCAGGCGACGGCGGCCTTTAATCAGGCGCAAGCCCAGGTGGCGCTGGCAGAAGCGCGCGTGAAACAGGCCGAGCCGGTGCAGGAACAAATCGATCAGGCGCGGACGCAGGTCGGCCAGCTCTCGGGCCAGGTCGGCCAGGCCCAAGCACGCCTCGACCAAGCCGATCTCAACCTGTCCTGGACGGTCGTGACCGCGCCGCAGGACGGCTGGATCACCAAGCGCAATGTCGAGGTCGGCACTTACGTGACCCCCGGCCAGCAGATTTTCTCGATCGTCTCGCCGGACATTTGGGTCACGGCGAATTTCAAGGAGAACCAATTGAACCTGATGAGGCCGGGCCAGCCGGCCGAGATCAGCGTCGATGCCTATCCGAATCTGCATCTAAAAGGCCATGTCGATTCGATCCAGCTCGGGTCTGGCTCGAAATTTACCGCCTTCCCGCCTGAAAATGCGACCGGCAATTTCGTGAAGATCGTCCAACGCGTTCCGGTCAAGATCGTGATCGACAGCGGTCTCGATCCCAATATTCCCCTGCCGCTCGGTCTCTCCGTCATCCCATCGGTGACGGTCAGATGATCGAACCGCCGAATCCGAATTCGGATTGGAGGCCGGCGCATAATCCATGGCTGATCGCGGTCGTGGTGACGAGCGCGGCCTTCATGGAGATCCTGGACACGACGATCGTCAATGTCGCCCTGCCCCATATAGCGGGCAGTCTGTCGGCGAGCAGCGACGAAGCCACTTGGGCTTTGACCTCCTATCTCGTCGCCAATGCGATCGTACTGACGATTTCCGGATGGCTGAGCGATCTTTTGGGGCGCAAACGCTATTTCCTCATCTGCATCGCGATGTTCACGGTCTGCTCGTTTTTGTGCGGCACGGCGACCAGCCTCGGACAACTCGTGGTCTTCCGTCTGGCGCAAGGGTTTTTCGGCGGCGGGCTGCAACCCAATCAGCAGTCGATCATCCTCGATACGTTTCCGCCGGCAAAACGCGGCGCCGCCTTCGGCGTGGTTGCCATCGCGACCATCGTCGCGCCGGTGCTCGGCCCGACGCTCGGCGGTATTATCACAGACCAGACCACATGGCGGTGGATCTTCTTCATCAATGTCCCGGTCGGCATCGCCGCCGTCTTTCTTGTCTCGCTCCTGGTCCAGGACCCGCCGTGGATCAAAGAGCGAAAGAGCCGTGGAATCGACTATATCGGCCTGTCGCTTATCACGCTCGGCCTCGGCTGCCTGCAGGTCATGCTCGATCGCGGCGAGGACGACGATTGGTTCAACTCCGTTTTCATTCAGCTCATGGGCCTCTTGGCTGTCGCCGGGATCATCGGCTCGATCATCTGGCTGCTGATCGCGAAAAAGCCGATCGTCAATCTGCGGGTTTTCGCGGATCGCAATTTCACCGGCGGCTGCATCATGATCGGCGCGACCGGCGCCCTTCTTTATGCGAGCGCCGTCATCATTCCGCAATTCGCGCAACAGGTCATCGGCTATGACGCGACCTGGTCGGGCCTCATCCTGTCGCCGGGCGGCATGGTCATCATTCTGCTCATCCCCTTCGTGACGCGGCTGCTCAAATATGTGCAAACGCGCTACGTGATCGCGGCCGGTTTCTTCATCATGGGATGTTCGATGATCTATTCGAACCGGCTTGTTCCGAATATCGATTTCATGACGCTTGTCGAAATGCGCGCTTTCCAGACCACCGCGCTGGCTTTTCTCTTCGTGCCGGTCAGCACGATCGCCTATACGACCTTGCCGCGCGAGCTCAACGGCGACGCGACCGCGCTCTTTTCCATGTTCCGGAACGTGTTCGGCTCGATCGGCATTTCCCTGGCCACCGCGCTCGTCACGCAACGCGTGCAGACCCATCAATTCTATCTGTCGCAATGGGCGACGCCCTATCATCAGCCCTTCAACGATCTTATCGCAAGCTATCAAGCGGCCTGGATCGCCATGGGACATGCGGCGGCCACGGCGCATCAATACGCGCTTGGTCAAGTCTACCAGGTCTTCGTCAAGCAGGTCCAAGTCCTGGCCTATGCCGACGTGTTTTTATATTGCGCGGTCATAGCCTTCGCCGTCGTACCCGTCTGTTTTCTTCTATCGCCGCAGAGAGGCGGCCGGGCTCCGGCCGGAGGGCATTAAAGCGTCGGAACCCAAAAGCGGCGATGCAATAGTTCAAAGGTGTTCCCGAAAAGTCGCAGCCTTTTCGGTTAAGATCATGGGCAATGCGTCCGATCCTATCGAGCGCAATGATATATGCCCCATAAGCGTAGCGTTCGGACGGGCTGATGGCGTTGAAAACGGTCAAATTATTCAGTCTGCTGGCGGCGTCGAGCCTGTCGGGCTGCTATTCCGTTGGCCCGGATTTCGTTCCGCCCGCTCCGGAGCTCCCCGCTGTCTCGTTCTTCGGCAAACCGGCACCGACGATTCCACCAAATCCTCCGTTCGTCCCCGCGGCACCCGACCCGCACTGGTGGGCGACATTCCGCGATCCCGTCCTGACGCGGCTTGAGGAAGAGGCGGTCGTCAGTAACCTCGATTTGCAGACGGCGACGGTGAAATTGGCCGAGAGCCGGTTTCAGCGCGGTGTAACCGCCTCCGCCGCCTTCCCGACGCTGAACGGCAATGCCACTTATACGCGCGAGCTTTTGAGCCAGAACGGTATTGTCAGCTTAGGGAAAGCCTTTACCAATGGGCAGCCCTTCGTCGTGCCGCCCATCAGCATCTATCAGCCGACCTTCGACGCCGCCTGGGAAGTCGATATTTGGGGCCATGTCCGCCGCCAGATCGAAGCGGGCGACGCCCAAATCCACCTGAGCGAAGACCAGCGCCGCGATGTTCTCGTGTCGCTCCTCGCCGAAGTGGCGCGCGACTACATCGAATTGCGCGGCGTGCAAGAGCAGATCGCCATCGCCAATGACAATCTGAAAAGCGCCACCGAGATCATGGAGCTGACCCGCACGCGTGTCGAGAAAGGTCTCGTCACCGGGCTCGATTTCGAGAATGCCGCGGCCGAAGTCGAGAGCATCAAGGCGCAGATCCCGCAATTGCACACGCAAGAGACGGTGCAGATGAATGCGCTGGCGCTCTTGCTCGACGAGCCGCCCGGCGCGTTGGAAGGCAAGCTCGCACATGCCAAGCCGATCCCGCCGGCTCCGGCGCGCGTGCCGCTCGGCATTCCCTCCGAACTTGCGCGCCGCCGCCCCGACATCAGGGAAGCCGAGGCCCAACTCCATGCCGCGACCGCCGACATCGGCGTCGCGGTCGCCGAATTCTATCCGAGCGTGAAACTGAACGGCAGCGTCGGTTTCAATTCGCTCGATCTCCGCAATCTTTGGAAGGGCAGCTCGCTGCAATATACGCTCGGCCCAAGCATCTCCCTGCCGATCTTCGAAGGCGGCCGCCTGAAATCGACCTTGGAATTGCGCGAAGCGCAGCAGCAGGAGGCGGCGATCGCCTATCAGAAGGCCGTGCTGCAAGCCTGGCATGACGTCGTCAATGCGCTCGTCGCCTTCCGCGACGAGCAGAAACGGCGCGAAGCGCTCAAGGCCCAGATCGAGCATTCCGCTCAGGCGCTCACATTATCGCGCGCGCGCTATGTCGATGGAGTCACGGAATTCATCACGGTGCTCAACGCGGAGCAGACCCTGTTCGCCGCCAAGCAGCAATATGCGCAGAGCGCGACGAACGTCTCGACCGATCTCGTTCAGCTCTATAAGGCGTTGGGCGGCGGCTGGGAGACCACGCTTCCGACAGAGCCTTTGCCGAGCCTGGTGTCGGCGCTGGGGCCGGAGTAATCAGACTTGCAGAACGGACTCCAATTTGGTCACGGCCCGGCTTGAGCTGCGGCTGTGTGGTTTTAAGTCGCCACGACATGCCGCATACTATTGCAACGTACCCGTTTTGCCCTTCCACTCCCGCCTGACGCGAACGATGTGGACAGGCTAAAATGCCGCAAGATCAGATTTCGCCATTCATCCAACGGCGGCGATTTTTGGCGAGACGGATACGCTTTTGTCAATGACGACCCATCGAAGATGGGTCGCCGCCGAAGGCGGTCTGCGATCATTGACGAAAGCGATCCGCTCGCCAATGCTAGCCGCCAAGAGATGAATGGCAGCCTTTGAATGTCATCGACACTAAAACAGCGGCCCGGTTTCTCTCAACCGGACAGCCTCGGGCTTGACCCGGCCATCCAGGCATCGCTGGGTGTTGTGTTTATATGCACGGAATTAAGCCCGGTCGTTTCGCGAATTGCCGAACAGACTGCCGAGGACGGCGCCGACAGCGCTCGCGGCGACGCCGGTCGCGACATTGCCGGAGGATTCCCCGCCGCTCTGCGGCAGATAGCGGCCGATCTCTTCCGCCAGATTCATGATCGGCATGCTCTGCAATGCGACATGACCGGGGCCTGTGAGGGTCGCGAGGAAAAGACCGTCGCCGCCGAAGAGGATATTTTTAAATCCCGGCACAAGCTGAATATCGAATCCGATGCTCGGGTCCATGACTCCGACATGGCCGGCATGGACCAGCAGGCGCTCGCCGACCGCGAGATCGCGGTGGACCACTTCGCCCGAGAGATCGAGAAAGATCGTACCGGGGCCCATGACCTTTTGCAAGATGAACCCCCTTGGCCGCCGAAAAAGCCGGCGCCAAGCCGCTTCTGCAAGGCGATATCGAGCGTCACCGATTTTTCCGCGCAGAGAAATGTTTCCTTGCGGCAGATCAGGGCCTGACCGGCGTTGAGCTGCACCGGCAAAATCGTGCCGGGAAAACGCGGGGCGAAAGCGACATGTCCAGGCCCTTGCGCGGTAAAATCGGTGATGAAGAAACTGCCGCCGCCGAAGCTGCGTTTGATGCCGGCAAGAAAGCCGCCGCCCGTATGGGTCGACATCGCGATCGCATCATTCATCCAGCACATGCAATTGGTCTGGCTGAACACGGTTTCGCCGGGATCGAGATCGACCGCGAGCGTTTGCATCACGGTGCCGGAGAGTTGGTATCGCATTTCATATCTCCAATCCGATAAAGTATAAGCGGGGCCTATCCGGTCCGTGTTTAAAACTAAAATCTATTGGCTGACGGCGTCGCTGACATCCGCCTTGATGTGGAACGCCGCGGCAAACAGTGCCTTCGTATAATCGCTTTGCGGGTCGTTGAAAATCTTCGCCGCCTCGCCAGCCTCGACCACTTGGCCGTGGCGCATGACGATAATCTCGCTCGCCAAGGCGCGCACGACCTTGAGATCATGGCTGATGAAAAGAAAGGCGAGGCCGCGCTTTTTTTGCAGATCGCGCAAAAGCTCGACGATCTGCGCCTGCACCGACATGTCGAGCGCCGAAGTCGGCTCGTCGAGCACGACGAATTTCGGTTCGAGCACCATGGCGCGCGCGATTGCGATGCGCTGGCGCTGGCCGCCTGAAAATTCATGCGGATAGCGATCCATGTCTTTCGGATCGAGCCCCATATCGTCCAAGGCGCGCGCGACGATTTCGCGCCTTTGCAGGAAGCTCAGGCCCTTGTCCTGGACGATCAGACCTTCCGCCACGATATCGGCCACCGAAAGACGCGGCGAGAGAGAGCCGTAGGGATCTTGGAAGACCACTTGCATCTCGCGGCGCAAGGGCCGCATGGCCTTGAAGCCCAGACTCTCGATCTGTTGGCCGAGATAGAGGATTTTGCCTTGCGATGAAATCAGCCGCAAAAGCGCCAATCCCAACGTCGTCTTGCCGGAACCCGACTCGCCAACGATGCCAAGCGTCTGGCCTTCGCGCACTGAGAGTGAGATACCGTCGACGGCCTTTACCACGCCGACGGTACGGCGCAGGAAACCCCGCTTGATCGGAAAATGAACTTTGATGTCGTCCGCGGTGAGGATCACTTTGGCGCCGAGATCGAGCGGCGGCGGCTCGCCCTTGGGCTCGGCGGCCAGCAGCATTTGCGTATATGGATGCTGCGGCTTTGAAAAAATCGTCTCGACCGGACCCGTCTCGACGATCTTGCCATGCTGCATGACAGCCACATCGTCGGCGAGGCGGCGCACGATTCCAAGATCATGGGTGATGAAGAGCATCGCCATGTTGTGACGCTTTTGAAGATCCTTCAAGAGCGTCAGGATTTGCGCCTGCACCGTGACGTCGAGGGCCGTCGTCGGCTCGTCGGCGATGAAAAGCTTTGGACGATTGGCAAGCGCCATGGCAATCATCACGCGCTGGCGCTGGCCACCCGACAATTGATGCGGATAGGCACTGAGGCGCTGCGCCGGATCTGGAATGCCGACTTCCTGCAAAAGCTCGATGATGCGGGCCCGCATCTTTATCGCGCCGCGCATCCCATGCAATTGCAGGATCTCGCCAATCTGCCGCTCGATCGTATGGAGCGGATTGAGCGAAGTCATCGGCTCCTGGAAAACCATCGTGATCGCTTCGCCGCGCAGGCTTTGGAGCCGCGCCTCGCTGCACGAGAGCAAATCTTCGCCATTGAACAGAGCCTGCCCGCGAAGTTCCGCGCCCGGCGGCAGAAGTTTGACGATGGAAAGCGCCGTCAGACTTTTGCCAGAGCCCGACTCGCCGACAAGCGCCAGCGTACGGCCTTCGCTCAGCGTGAAGGAGATTTTGTCGACCGCTGCGAAGTCGCGATCGCCTTGATGAAAGGTGACGGAGAGATCGCGAACATCGAGAAGCGGGCTCACGCGAGCGTTTTCCTCGGATCGAAAGCATCGCGCACGGCTTCGCCGATGAAGATCAAAAGCGAGAGCATGGCGGCGATGATGATGAACCCGGTGAGGCCGAGCCAGGGCGCCTGAAGATTGGATTTGCCTTGCAGCAGGAGTTCGCCGAGCGACGGCGAGCCCGGCGGCAGGCCGAAGCCCAGAAAATCGAGCGCCGTCAGCGTCGTGATCGATTCATTCAAGACGAAAGGCAGAAAGGTCAAAGTCGCGACCATCGCATTCGGCAGAATATGTTTCAGCATGATCTTGCCATTGCTCAATCCGAGCGCGCGCGCCGCATTCACATATTCGAAATTGCGTGCCCTTAAGAATTCGGCGCGCACCACATGGACGAGCGAGACCCAGGAAAAGATCAAAAGAATACCAAGCAGCACGAAAAAGCCCGGCACGATGAAGGACGATACGATGATGAGCAGATAGAGCCGCGGCAGCGACGACCAGATCTCGATGAAACGCTGCATCAAAAGATCGGTCCAGCCGCCGAAATAGCCTTGCACCGCGCCGGCCGCTATGCCGATGATCGACGAGATCGCGGCGAGGATCAGTCCAAAGAGGATGGACAGCCGGAAACCGTAAATGAGCCGTGCCAGCACATCGCGGCCCTGATCGTCGGTGCCGAGCCAGTTCCACTCAATGTCGCGACAGCCGCGATTTGGCTCGCCCGGCTTCAAGACTTTCGCGGCCGCGGCCTGACATTGCGCGGCGCTGAGCATCCAGGTCGGCGGCGAGGGCGCAGGCACAGGCAAAGCCCGGTTGATAGTGCGATAGGAATAGCGGATCGGCGGCCACAGAATCCAGCCATGCGACTGGATCTCATCGGAGATGACGGAATCGCGATAATCTGTCTGGGCCAGGAAGCCGCCGAATTTCTCTTCCGGATAATCGCGGAAAATCGGAAACAGCAGCTCGCCCTTATAGGAAACGATGAGCGGCCTATCGTTTGCGATGAATTCGGCAAAAAGCGACAGGCCGAAGAGAACCATAAAGATCCAGAAAGACCAATGGCCTCTATGATGGGCTTTGAAATTGGCGAGCCGCCGGCGGTTAATCGGCGAAAGCGCAATCAGGCCTTGCGCCGGAAGCGCCGGGGCGAGCGTCGGACCCTCGAAGATCAATTCGCGTTCGAATTGGGCGCTGCTCACCTCAAACCTCCCTCGTCTCGAAATCGATGCGCGGATCGATCCAGGTATAGGTGAGGTCGGAGAGGAGATTCACGAAAAGGCCGAGGAGAGCGAAAATGTAGAGATTGGCGAAGACCACCGGATAGTCGCGATTGACGATCGATTCAAACGATAGAAGCCCGAGGCCGTTCAGCGAAAAAATCGTCTCGATCAGCAGCGAGCCGCCGAAAAAGGCGGCGATGAAAGCGCCCGGAAATCCCGCGACGACGATCATCATCGCATTGCGGAAGACATGGCCGTAAAGCACCCGCGTTTCGCTCAAGCCCTTCATGCGCGCGGTTTGCACATAGAGCTTGCGGATCTCGTCCAGAAAGGAATTTTTGGTGAGAAAGGTGATCGTCGCAAAGGCGCCGAGCGTCATCGAGAGCACGGGCAAGGTAATGTGCCAGAGATAATCCTTGATCTTGCCGAAGACCGAAAGGTCGGCCCAATTGTCCAAGGTCAGCCCGCGCAGCGGGAATAACTGCCAGAACGAGCCGCCGCAGAAAAGCACGATCAAAAGGATCGCGAAGAGAAAGCTCGGCACCGCATAGCCGATGATGACCACCGCCGAGGTCCAGACATCGAAGCGCGAACCTTCTTTCATCGCCTTGCGGATGCCGAGCGGAATCGAGATCGCGTAAGACATGATCGTCATCCAAAGGCCGAGCGAGATCGAAACCGGCAGCCTTTCCTTGATGAGCTGCATGACGGAGACGTCACGGAAATAGGACCGGCCGAAATCGAAGACGAGATAGCTTTTCAGCATCTGAAAGAAGCGTTCATGGGCGGGCTTGTCGAAGCCGAACTGCTTATTGAGCTCGGCGATGAATTTCGGATCGAGCCCTTGCGCGCCGCGATATTTCGAATCGAGCCCGCCGCCGCGGCTCGCCCCTGCGCCGAGATCGGTGCCGCCGCTGAAACTCGAAGTGGCGCCCGAATCCTGGCCCTGCAATTGCGCGAGAATGCGTTCGACCGGACCGCCCGGCGCGAATTGCACGATGACGAAGGAAATGAAGAGTATTCCGAAGATAGTCGGAATCATGAAGAGGAGGCGTCGTGCGATATAAGCGGCCATCGCTAGAGCTTAATCGCTTTGGGTTGAATTGCCATTGCGCTCTTGGTCTCTTGGATCAGCCCGCGAATTTGATGCGCTTGGCCTTGCTCTCGTCGTACCACCAGGTTGAGACGATGCCGGGATCATAGCGCGGCGTCTTGTCCGGACGGCTGAACACGTCCCAATGCGCGATCCAATGGGTCGGCTTGTACCAATGCGGCACCCAATAACGCCCGGCCCGCAACACCCGATCGAGCGCCCGGCAAATATGAACCAGTTCGTCGCGCGAATTCGCAACCAGCGCCTTGGCGATCAGCGCATCGACGACAGGGTCTTGAATGCCGACGACATTGCTCGATCCGTGCACCGTCGCCAATTCCGATCCGAAGCGGCTGCGCAATTCTTCGCCAGGGGAAAAAGACATGACGAGCCGCTCGCTCGTCACGTCGAAATCGAAATCATCCATGCGCTGCTTATATTGCGCGGCGTCGACGACGCGGATATTCGCGTCTATGCCGAGCTGACGCAGATTGCGGATATACGACTGCGTATGCGGCTCAAGCCCGCGTTCGTCGTAAAGAAACTCGAATTTGAACGGCTTGCCGTCTGGCAAAAGCAGAAGCGTGTCCTGACGCTTGCAGCCGGCCGAAAGCAGCAGCTCATTGGCCTTGCGCAAGAGATCGCGCGGCTGGCCAGGGTCGGAGGATTCCGGCGGCACATAGGGTTCGCCAAAAACCTCCGCGGGCACCTTGTCGCGGAAGGGCTCGAGCAGCGCGAGCTCTTCGGCGTCGGGCAGGCCTTTGGCCTCCATGTCGGAATTTTCGAAATAGGAGACCGTACGCAGGTAGGAGCCATACATCAGATTGGCATTCGTCCATTTGAAGTCGAATGCCGTGCCGATCGCCTCGCGGATGCGCGGGTCCTTGAAGGCCGGCCGCCTGAGGTTGAAGAACCAGCCCTGTATGCCTGAAATATTCTCGTCCGGAATGGTCTCGCGGATCACGCGGCCGTCGCGCATCGCCGGAAAATCATAGCCCTTCGCCCAATTGGCCGAGGTGAATTCCTCATGCACCGTGAAGGCGCCGGCCTTGAAGCCCTCGAAGGCGACCGAGCGGTCGGAATAATAATCATAGCGGATCAGATCGAAATTCGCCTGGCCGCGATTGACCGGCAGATCCTTCGCCCAATAGTCGGCGACCCGCTCGAATGTGATGAAATGCCCCTGTTCGAGCCGGCCGACCTTATAGGGCCCCGAGCCAAGCGGC